>NZ_JBFEGN010000005.1:0-96066 GCF_047228825.1 Siminovitchia jepli | reverse complement strand
ATATCATTTAGAATCCAATACTGGAAATGTGTTTTTCACCTAAAGAGCGCATTTTTTCTTCAAACGATTGATATATCCCGACATTGAAATACCGGGCCTTCTGACAGTCGTTCGTAAATCTGATAATATTGGTAAAAAACTTTCAGGTGATGGGTATGAAAATGAAATGGCTATTGCTGGTACTCGTGGGGGCATTTTTACTTCTCGCAGCAAATATTGAGACATTATGGTTGGCAAAAATCGATAACCAATTGTTGGTACAATTCGAGAACATTCGCAATGATTTTTTAACAGAAGCCTTTCAATTTATTTCAGATGTTGGCTCAATAAAGGGACTGTTGTTCATCTCCGGACTCGTAACGGTATATTTGCTGTATAGGAAGCGCATTGCCGATGTTCTTTTTCTCATGATCGTATTTTGGGGGTCAAGGGGCATTAACAGTATCATTAAAAATTGGGTGGAAAGAGACAGGCCGGAAATAAATCCTCTTTTCAATGCAGCCGGTTTTAGCTTCCCCAGCGGCCACGCCATGAATTCAGCAGCTGTTCTCGGATTCATTTGCTTTCTTTTATGTTTTCATCTCAAAAGCGAAAGACTTAGAAAAGGAAGCGTCATCGTGACAGTCATCCTCGTTGTTTTCATTGGCGCCAGCAGAATTTACTTGGGTGTCCACTATATGACGGATATTATTGGAGGATACTTGGCAGGAATTATTTGGATGCTTATTGCAGTCTCATTATACAACTACCTGGAGTCAGAAAAGGGTTGACGGGTTTTTACTAGCCGTTTAATGCCTTGAACTTATGTACCAGCCCTAGTTGCTTTTTACGCCATATAGAATGCAGGCGACGCCGAGAAAAATCCATACAAATTTGCTGAAAGAAATTTTGTCGGCCAGTCCAATAACGCCGATTGTTGTAGTGATAATCAATATCATGGGTCCGATGAGTGCAAGCGAGCTGTTTATGATCAGCGCTTTTTCAACTTCATTGAAGCGAATCATCAACAAAGCTGCAAATATTTCAATCCCTCCGGATAACAGCCTTAAAAGTGCCATCCCAATAACAGCCTTTTCCAGTAAGGTAATCATCTTTTTCCTCCTAAGCGATTCTTTTCCCATTATATGATGCGGCTTGCGCTTATCAGTACAAGTTCCTCAAAAAAATGAAAAAAAAGAAGGGTTAGTACTATCCATTACCTTCTCCCTTTCTTTCTCTAGTGGTGTTAGCTGCTTTTCCCGGTTCAGGCGACTTGTTAGGACCGAAGATTAATAATGCAACAATACCTATAAAAATTAAACTGCCAACACCTGTCTCATAAAAAACATTTCCTTTTAAGGTAAATGAATCGATCATGAGACAACCGCCCTGTTGAAAAAGCATCAGGCTGTCGAGGGAGACAGCCTGAATAAACAAAGGGATGTTTTTTCTTTCCTTCAAGGTTAATTTATATACTTTCCGTGGTCGGGAATGGCAATTTGATCAAAATTTCGTGCGAGTTTTTCCAAGTTACGGGTTAAGGCTTCACCTTCCATTGGAACGCCATGGCCGGTAATGGCAACGGATGGCTTTAATGCTTCCAATTTCCTGACTGACTCCCGCGATGCTTGCCAATCGGGAGTGAGATACCTGGGGGGACCGCTTATTTCCTGTTCCTGTGTAAAAACCCTATAGAGATATTCCTGTTTTACCGTAACAAAAGCGTCCCCGGCAATCAATGCCCGATCCTGATCCCTGAATAAAGATACATGCCCGGGAGTATGTCCGGGTGTGTGAATCCACCTGAATCCCGGCATGTACGGGACAGTCCCATCCTCTGGCAAGGCTTGTACACTCGTTCCCAAATTAATGGGTTCCACCGGAAACAGCGGGGACATTTTGGCCACCATGCCGCCTTCAACAGTGGCATCCGGCTTTGGGTAACTTTTTTCTCCGGTAAGATAAGGGAGCTCCGATTTATGGGCATAAACAGGGATATCTTTCCAATGTTCCAATAAGTCGACGATTGCTCCGACATGGTCAAAATGGCCATGGGTTAAAATAATCGCTTTTGGATTCCTGCCGCTGCCGAAACGCTCTTCTGCAACAGAAATGATTTTGTCAGCCGAATGCGGCATGCCCGCGTCAACCAATACAAATTCATCTGTTCCAGGAGTTCCGACAAGGCAAATGTTGACGATTTGAATGGTGTGGTAATAAAGATCGGGCCTTATTTCCCGGCCTGTCCCGCTTCCTAATGAAGTGGCAGGTATATACTGATAATCTTCGCCATAAGATAAATTTTTTTCCATGATGAACGCCCCTTATCCAGATCTAAAATTAGCGCGGGCTTAATTCATCTGTGTTTGCCGGTTTTCTGAATTGTGTTCTCTCCAGCCACAGATGATAAAAATATTCTCCAATCGCAAGTACAATGGATGTAAACAACGCCTCTCCAAATGCTTCACTGTATCCCAATAGGTTTAATCCTCCCCATATGACGATAAGCGAGAGCACAAAATCCCCCAAAGTCGCTGTTATATTTCCCATTTTAGGCAAGACCATCATATCGCCTAAAAAATAGGACAACAGTAAAAGAACGATTCCCAATAGGGTGGAATGCCAAAAGGTTACTGTATTAAATAGTGACAATATAATCCATACAACCGGAAAAACCATTATTGCCTTCCATAATAAAGCTCTGCCATGATTTACGTTTTCATTCATTGCTGATAACCTCCTTTAATTCTTTTCCCTTATATACTTTGGTGTTTCAATTTTTTTATACCCGGGAATTAGGGGCAGTAACTTTTCAGGCAAAATTTTCTTGAGTGATTTTCGTGTGAATGACAAAATATAAACATGCTCAAAAGAGCAAAAACTGAAAGCGGGTGATCCAGCATGCGCAACAACATCCAAATTTTACCCATCATCGCTTCGGTCGGGATTGGAGCGGCCGCCTACAGCATGATGACAGGCCGCGGGGGACAGTTGTCAAACATGATTCCCCAATTGCCGGGTATGGGAGGCCAAGGCGGAAGCAGCAGACAGCAAAAGCAAAAAACCGGTCAATAATATCCGTTTATCCTAAAAAAGAACCCGGATCACTCCCATCCGGGTTCTTCATTTTTTCGAAAAAAGGGAATTAATATCCTCCGAAACCGCCATAGAAGGCACCAACAATAATCAAGAGGATGAATAGAACAACGATCAAGGCAAAGCCGCCGCCGGATCCTCCATAACCGCCCATGACTACACCTCCTTTACACGTTCTAAAATAGTTTACGTATATATATCTGAATCGTTTGGACAAACATCCAACTGCAGTAAAAAATATACGGATGTACCGATCATCTTGAACAGTGCCCATTTTTCCCGATTAGGCTAACCGATTTACAGGGGATGAATATGGTAAAATGCAGCGAAAAATTTTCGGGAGGGATTGGGTATGTCTTTAGATGACCGCAGAACACTTGGGTGGCACGAAACGCTTGAAATACATGAACTCGTCGCCAGCCAGACAAATGCTTTAATGAGGCTGAAAATGAGTATCAAAAAAATAAAAGATTCTCAATTGAGAAACGTTTATCATAGTGCCATACAAAATATGGAAATGAATTTGCAGGAGCTGATTCAATTTTATCCATCTGCGCCTGTTCCGCCTCAGCGGGAAGACAATGCTGACCGGGAAACACCGGCATTACAAGCCGGGGAATTACTCGGTTTGAGCAAAGCTTTGGTAAGAAATTATGCTTTGGCGATCACAGAAACAGCAACGCCCGTTTTGAGAAAAACGTTAACCAATCATTTGTTGAGGGCTATAAAAGGGCACGAAGCCATTTTTAACTATATGTATTCCAAGGGATTATACCCCGCCTATGACTTGGAACGATTATTGAAAAACGACCTTCAAAACGCACAAAGGGCTTTATCAATGAGATATGAATAAATTGTTTAATCTTGATTAAGGCATCTTCTCGGGAAGAACATGCCTTTTTTTATTTTGTTTTGGGGAAAAAATCTTGTTTGGTAATCGACGCTGAAAATTGTATAATGGACCATATCGTATCCTCTGATACTGCGGGATGAATGTGTTATCCTAACGGATCACTCATGAACTTTAGGAAGGCGGGGCTGGTATGTTGAAAAAAATGATTACATTTCATGACGTAGATTGGAAAAGAAATGGAAAATACATTTTAAACAGAATTAACTGGACGGTTAACGCCGGCGAGCATTGGGGCATTTTGGGGCTAAACGGTTCAGGGAAGACATCCCTGCTCAATATCATTTCAGGCTATCACTTTCCTTCCCATGGCGAAGTAACAGTCCTTGGAAATCTTTTTGGAAAAACCAGTTTGCCGGAGCTGCGAAAAGAGATTGGGTTTGTCAGCAGCTCACTCGGACGCTTTTCCCATATATTGGATCATGAAACGATTGAAGAAATTATAGTCAGTGGCAAATTTGCTTCTTTTGGGCTGTATGAAGAGGTTGAGCCCGCTGATTGGGATAAGGCGGATGAGTTAATCGAACAATTTCGATTACAGTACCTGAAGGGAAAACCTTACAACCTGTTATCGGAAGGGGAAAGAAGAAGGGTATTGATTGCTAGATCCTTGATGAATGATCCGAAATTGCTCATTTTGGACGAGCCATGTTCCGGTCTCGATATTCAGTCCCGGGAAGGTCTTTTGTCTTTAATTCAGGAAATCATGGGGGATGAACGTCTCGTAATTTATGTCAGCCATCATATTGAAGAGCTTGTCAAAGGGATTTCCCATGTGCTGCTGTTAAACAGCGGGAAAATCGTCGCGGCAGGGCCGAAGAAAGAAGTGATTTCGGATGCATTATTATCTGAAGCATTTGAAATCCCGGTACATGTCCGCTGGGAGGATGAAAGGCCGTGGCTCTCCGTCAAAAAAACAGTGGAAAGTACAAGCTGATCGGGAATGAAAAAACGGCTGCCTCGACAAGAGGCTGCCGTTTTTGAGCTATTTGTACGCCAATTTATATATCGGGACGAGTGTTTCAAATGTTTTCTTCACCATTTCGATGAATCTGTCCCCGTCTTTTAGGAGCGGATCGCCTTTTAGAATATGTTTTCCCACGAGAAACTCGGCTTTTTTCACATCGCGGAAACGTTTGAGTGTTTCCTCCAAATCAATTTCACCCATCGGCATCGCCTCTTTTTTCATATGGTCCGTGGAAATAACGAAACCTTTTGGAATTTCCTGTTTAAGGACGCCGATATGCTCCAATAATGTTTGGGCCATTTCCTGTTTGTTGGGCAGCTCATATATAAAAGCGAGCCAAACAAAGACAAAATCATCGAACAGGCCAACTTGAAAATGAGGGTGCTTTTTATATCCGCGCTTGTTTGCCGCTATCGCCAACCAAGTATCCTGCGGTGGATTTACGGTCCGCCGGGCATGTTTGGCAATATGTAAAAACATTTCACTTCCCAATCTAGCGGACAGCTCGTCCGTAAGTTCTTGTCCTATGGTTCGAAATTTCGGCCGAATTCGATCTTCGATTGCTTCCATTCTTTCTTCCAGCCCTTCAATCTGAAAGGTCTCAAAGTCACTGTCTGTAAAACCGGTAAAACGCATCAACTAAAAACTTCCTTTCGTTTTTTTATGTTTAGTGTACCAGATTTGCTGCAGTATATGATATAGGCTGATTTGAAATAAAGGGTGCATGGGATATTAGAACATACGTTGTTTTTTATAAAAGAAACGAGATTTATATGTTAAAATGAAGGGGTAGCACGAAAGAGGAGAGAATCGCTTGTACGAATATATTAAAGGAACAGTGGAACTGATCGGGCCGGAATATATTGTTGTGGAATGTAATGGAATCGGGTATCAAATTTTGACCCCCAATCCGTTTGTTTTTTCGGATAAAAAAGGTGCGCGTTTGACCATCTATACATATCAGCATGTTCGCGAAGATTTAATTGCATTGTACGGCTTTGAAACTCATAAGGAAAAGCAGATGTTCAAAAAACTAATCGGCGTATCGGGAATCGGCCCAAAAGGGGCGCTGGCCATTTTGGCTTTCGGAGAGCCGGAACAAGTAGTCCGTGCCGTCGAAAATGAGGATGAGACATTTTTGACAAAGTTTCCCGGTGTCGGCAAGAAAACCGCCAGACAAATGATTTTGGATTTAAAAGGAAAACTTGGTGACATCATGCCTGAATCTTTGGAAACAGACATTGCCCCGGCAAAAAAACAAGCGATGTCATCCGAAAATGAGCATGGTGAAGATTTGGAAGAAGCGCTTCTGGCCCTGGCAGCCCTGGGGTATTCCGAACGGGAGTTAAGAAAAATCAGCCCTCAGCTTGGAAAAGAAAAAATGACGACGGATCAATACATTAAGCGGGCACTGCAAATGCTCATGAAATAGTGAACCGGAAAGGGGAAAAGAGAAATGGAGGAGAGAGTGCTTTCCAGCAAGGCGATGGACAATGATATTTCATTTGAGCAAAGTCTCCGACCACAAATGCTTTCCCAATATATTGGCCAGGACAAACTGAAGAATAATTTGGAAGTATTTATCCAAGCGGCTAAAATGAGAAAAGAAACGCTTGACCATGTCCTGTTATATGGCCCGCCGGGGCTGGGAAAAACGACGCTCGCAACGGTCATTGCAAACGAAATGGGCGTAAATGTCAGAATGACATCCGGGCCGGCGATTGAGCGTCCGGGAGACCTTGCGGCGATCCTGACTTCACTTGAACCCGGTGAAGTATTATTTATTGACGAAATCCATCGCCTTCCCAGGGCCATAGAAGAAGTGTTATATCCCGCAATGGAGGATTACTGCCTCGATATTGTCATTGGGAAAGGACCGGAAGCGCGTTCGGTCCGCCTCGATTTGCCGCCATTTACGCTTGTGGGGGCGACAACACGGGCAGGCGCCGTTTCTGCTCCTTTGCGCGACCGGTTTGGGGTTTTATGCAGATTGGAATATTATACCGTGGAACAACTTACAGATATTGTAATAAGAACAGCCGAAATACTCGATACTGACATTGAGTGGGATGGGGCTGTCGAGATTGCCAGGAGATCCAGGGGAACGCCGAGAATCGCAAACCGCCTCCTTCGGAGAGTGCGTGATTTCGCGCAAGTCAGGTCAAATGGCGTGGTCACGCTTGCGTTGTCCAATGAAGCCCTTGAGCTTTTGCAAGTGGACAAGTTGGGGCTGGATCAAATCGACCATAAATTATTAAGGGGAATCATTGAAAAATTCAAGGGGGGCCCTGTCGGCATCGATACGATTGCGGCCAGCATCGGGGAAGAGGCGGCAACGATAGAAGATGTATACGAGCCATACTTGCTTCAAATCGGTTTCCTGCAAAGAACGCCGAGAGGCCGTACGGTGACCCATCATGTGTATAAACACTTTCAAATGGAGGTGCCTTGCGAGTGAACGGGATGGCCAAATTTTTAATGATTGCCGGTGCCAGCATTTTTATCATTGGTTTTCTTATCCAATTTTTAAAGCTTGGCAGGCTCCCCGGTGATATCGTTGTCAAAAAAGGCAATATGACGTTTTTTTTCCCGTTAATGACCTCTATTCTTATCAGCATCGTGTTATCAGCCATTTTCTATGTGATTGGGAGGATTAAATAAGCTTTGAAAATTGATGAATTTGATTTTGAACTGCCTGGGGAATTAATCGCCCAGGTGCCCCTGCAAAACAGGGATGAAAGCAGGTTGATGGTTTTAAACAGGCAGACGGGAGAAGTGGCGCATGATACGTTTCGGCATCTCACTGCCTATTTGCAAAAAGGCGACTGCCTCGTATTGAATGACACGAAAGTGCTGCCTGCAAGGCTTATGGGAGAAAAAACAGATACACGGGCAAATGTTGAAGTCCTTTTATTAAAACAAGTACAGGGCGATAGCTGGGAAACGCTTGTCAAACCGGCAAAGCGTGTCAAAATCGGAACAGAGATTGTCTTTGGCGGCGGAAAATTAAAAGCAGTATGTACAGGGCTCCTGGAACATGGAGGAAGGTTGTTTAAATTTACATACGATGGCGTTTTTTACGAAATTCTGGATGAACTGGGAAAAATGCCGCTTCCGCCTTATATAAAAGAGCAATTGGGGGATCAAAGCAGATATCAGACCGTATATGCCCGTGAACGGGGTTCTGCCGCAGCTCCAACAGCCGGACTTCATTTTACCGAAGAAATATTGGAGAAAATCAAGGCCCGCGGCGTCCGTGTCGCTTTCATTACATTGCATGTCGGGCTTGGAACGTTCCGGCCGGTGAAAGTGGCGGATATCGAAAAGCACGATATGCATGCGGAATTTTACCGCATGACCGAAAAAACGGCTGCCCTTTTGAACCGTGTCCGGGAAGAAGGGGGAAGGATTATTGCCGTCGGGACGACTTCTGCGCGAACGCTTGAAACGATAGCAGGGCAAAATAACGGACGTTTTGTACCGGGAAGCGGCTGGACGGATATTTTTATTTATCCCGGATATGAATTTCAGGCAATTGACGGGATCGTTACGAACTTTCATCTCCCCAAATCAACGCTAATCATGATGGTGAGCGCATTTGCCGGACGTGAGCACATACTGAATGCATACCATTGTGCTGTAAAGGAGAAGTACCGATTTTTCAGCTTCGGAGATGCGATGCTGATCATATAAATGAACTTGTGGAAAGGAGAAAAGTTTTTGCCTGCCATTAGATACGAATTAATCAAAACATGCAAACAAACAGGAGCGCGGCTGGGGATCATTCATACACCCCGCGGTTCCTATGAAACCCCGATGTTTATGCCGGTCGGGACACTTGCGACTGTCAAAACGATGAGTCCGGAAGAATTGAAGGAAATGGGTGCGGGCATCATATTGGGAAATACGTATCATCTTTGGCTGCGTCCGGGCCATGACATTGTGGAAGAAGCCGGCGGCCTCCACCGGTTCATGAATTGGGACCGGGCGATCCTGACCGACTCCGGCGGGTTCCAAGTATTCAGTTTAAGCGAATTCAGAAAAATAGAAGAAGAAGGCGTACACTTTCGAAATCATTTAAACGGGGACCGCTTATTTCTGTCACCGGAAAAATCCGTGGAAATACAAAATGCACTGGGATCCGACATAATGATGGCCTTTGATGAATGCGCCCCGTATCCGGCTTCGTACGACTATATCAAAAAATCGGCCGAGCGCACGTCCCGCTGGGCGGAAAGATGCCTGAATGCGCATAAGCGTCCGGAAGACCAGGGATTGTTTGGCATCGTGCAAGGCGGGGAGTATGAAGATCTGCGAAAAATGAGTGCCGGTGATATCGTATCGCTTGATTTCCCGGGGTACGCCATAGGCGGGCTTTCTGTCGGTGAGCCCAAAGATGTCATGAACCGGGTGCTGGAATTTACGACGCCGCTCCTGCCGGCTGACAAACCACGCTATCTGATGGGAGTCGGGTCTCCGGATTCCCTTGTTGATGGGGCAATCAGGGGCATTGATATGTTTGACTGTGTCCTGCCAACCCGGATTGCGAGAAACGGAACGGTTATGACAAGTACCGGCCGGCTTGTCGTAAAAAACGCCGTGTACGCCCGTGATTTCGGACCTCTCGATCCGGATTGCGGCTGTTATACATGCAAAAATTATTCCCGCGCATACATCCGGCATTTAATCAAATGCAACGAAACGTTCGGAATTAGACTTACGACTTACCATAATCTTTATTTTTTGTTAAAATTGATGAAGCAAGTCAGAGATGCGATTCAAGAGAACCGTCTCGGAGACTTCAAAGAAGAATTTTTTGAGCGTTATGGATTCAACCGTCCCGACGCAAAAAATTTCTAATACCCATTATAAAAAAGGAAGGGGGAAAATTATGCAAACGCTTGTAAACTTGTCACCGTTTATTCTGATGTTCGTTCTTTTTTATTTCTTGCTGATCAGACCGAACCAAAAACGGCAAAAGGCCATCCAAACGATGCAAAACAACCTGAAAAAAGGGGACAAAGTGATCACTATCGGCGGCCTTCATGGAACGATTGATGCAATTGATGAAGGAAAAGTCGTGATTTTATGTGGCGATGGAAGCCGGCTTACATATGATCGCAATGCCATCCGTGAAGTTGTGGATGCATAGAAATCCAAAAAAAGAAGCGTGTCGGTGCACATTGACCATGCTTCTTTTTTTAATTTGAGTATAAATTTGCTCTTTCGTTAATTTAGACCAATCCGGCTTCTGACCTCGTCTGACCTCTGACTTCATAAAAAGGACGTGCCAGCATTTTTCTTATGTCTCAATGATCCTGACGGGAACCTCCCATCAGGTTGACTCCCAAAACGCCTCCCATCATGGCTGTTAATGTGTAACAAGTAAAATAAACAAGCTGCTCTAACGAAAATAAGGATCCGTGCCCCAAATATTGATACATAAAAATGATGAGACTGTATAAAAGTCCTGTTGCTCCCCCCAAAACCCATCCTTTATGCTTGCCTTTTCCGCCACAAATAAATCCTCCGGCAAACACGCTGAAAAAAGAAACAATCGTAACAAGTAATTTAATGGATTTTTCCTCGGTATTTGTAAAAGTTAAGATGAGTGAAAACAAAAGGCTTGAAACGACGGCAAGCAAAAAAATGGTGAGAATCCCGTACACTACGGAAACGCCAAACTTTTTAATTTCGATTATTTCTCACTCCTTTCTTCTAAGCATGGGATATTACGCCTGTCCCTTTTACAACATATTCACGAGGGAATTTTTTAGAATGTTTTTCCTGCATGTTTCTAAAGCCATTGACCAAATTATGAATAAGGATCAAAAAGGAGCGATGCACGTTGATGGAATTTGCAACCATTATCTTGAGAACGGTGATCTTGTACGGTGTGATTCTTGTCATATTCCGCGTAATGGGCAAAAGGGAAATTGGGGAATTAAGTGTCCTTGACCTGGTCGTTTTTATCATGATGGGTGAAATGGCCGTTATTGCCATTGAACAGCATAAGGACCCGATTATGCATACAATTGTCCCCATGGCCGTGCTCCTCCTCATCCAAATTGGAATGGCTTTCGGCTCATTAAAAAGCCGCAAATTTAGAGACATCGTTGACGGCAAGCCGTCCCTGATCATTCAACATGGAAAAATCGACGAAAAAGAAATGAGAAAACACCGCTATAATTTTGATGACCTGCTCATGCAGCTTCGGCAAAAAGATATAACCAATATTGGGGATGTCGAATTTGCCATTTTGGAGACGTCTGGCGAGCTGTCTGTTTTTAAAAAAAGCAACAACAAAAGGAAAGGAAAAGGCTCTTTTACAATCCCGCTTATATTGGAGGGAAAAATACAGCAGCAGGCCTTGAAAGAATCCAATAAAACAGAAGAATGGCTTAAAAGAGAATTAAATAGCAGAGGATTTGGAGAAATTGAAGACATTTCTTTCTGCAGTTATCAAGATGGTCAATTTTATGTTGATTATGACGACAAAAAAAATAAATAAACTTTCTATCAATCGGCTGCTTTCGTCCCGTACTGATTGTTGGTTTGCATCTCCCGCCGATTTCGATAGATCCAAATAAACAATCCCGTCTTCGGGATTGTTTATTTAAAAATGGCTCCGATGATCGGAATTTTTTGCATATCGCTTTTTGTCGCCAGTTTGAACGAAAATATGAAAGTACAATAAATAACGGCCGTAATCCCAATGCCGGCGATCAGCTTGAAAATCATGGGCTCGATTTCCAACATCCCATAACAAATTTTTCCGCTCCACCCTGATAAAATGGCTGCCGCAAAAAACTTGACATAATCTTTCACGTACACTGTAAACTGAACTCTTTTCAAGGCTGTCGCGTAGTGAAGGGCGGTTACAAGCACCGTTGCTGTAGCGATTCCCAATGCCGCACCGTTAATGCCAAATTCAGGCCTCGTAGCCAATGCGAAAATGACCGCCAGCTTGACGATGGCTCCGATCAAACTATTGATCATGGCAGCCCTCGCCAGATCAAGTGCCTGTAAAATGGCCTGCAATGGCCCCTGATAATAATGAAAAATGAAAAACGGAGCCATTAATCGAATAAAATGGGCGCCATTATCAGATCCGTAGATCGTGGCCATTAATGGTTCGGCAAACGTAAACAAAACAACAACAGACAAACCGCCGGTCAAAAGTGCAAAGCGCAATGCCTGCTGGAGCCTGTGTTCTACCAGTTTATAGTTTCTGACAACATTGGCTTCACTAATGGCGGGGACCAGTGACGTAGCCAAAGCAAAAGTGATAAAAGAGGGAAGCGAAAGCAAAGGAAGGGCATACCCCGTTAACAGTCCGTACTGTTTCGTTGCAACCCCGGCAGCTATACCGGCGATGAGCAGGCTTTGGGAAACGACAATCGGCTCAAAAAACCAGGACAATGACCCGATCATCCGGCTTCCGGTTGCCGGAATGGCGACCCTCATCAGCTCCGAAAGTGTTTTTCTTCCGGCTTTTAAATCTTTCAGGAAGTTTCTGCGTACCCGGAACTTCTTTTTTACTTTAAAGACAGTAAACAAGTAACAAAGAGAAATGAATTCACCAATAACAGAAGCAACCATTGCGGCCGCTGCGGCATATTCGACGCCGTGCGGGATAAATGCATTTGTCAGCACTGCAATCAAAGTAATTCTGGCAAGCTGTTCGATGACTTGGGAGACAGCCGAAGGCTTCATGTTTTGTTTTCCCTGAAAATAGCCCCTGATGACAGATGAAATGGCGATGATTGGAATAATGGGGGTAATGGCAACAAGCGGATAGTAAATTCTTTGATCTGTGAATAACGTTTCTGCTAACTGCGGGGCCAGCAAGATCAGGGCCGGAGTAAAAATGAACGATAATGTTCCGGTCACTGATAGGGAAACGACAAGAATATTTTTTATTTTTTGCTGATCCCCGCGCGCATCCGCCTCGGCAACCGCTTTTGAAATCGCCACAGGGAGCCCCAACTGGGTGATGGTAATGACGAGAACAAGAGTCGGGTAGGCCATCATGTACAGTCCGACCCCCTCTTCCCCGATCAGCCGTGCAATGACAATTCTATTAATAAAGCCCAGGAGCCTTGTAATCAGCCCCGCTGCCATTAGGATCATCGTACCCTTTAAAAACTTTGACATCTGTTTCCCTGCCTTCTCAAAAATGGTCAATTCGATTACAATAATGTATATGCAAGATGTGGGACAAAGCATGACAAGTTCTCGTCTTATCACCTTGCAGAGAAAGGTGGTTAAAAGATGTCCAAAGATAAACATGTATACGATGATTATTTCAGTATGCTCAAACCCGCCTTGGCGAGCAAAGCGGAGGAGTTCGAAGTCCTCGGCTACGACAAGGTCAACAAAGAAGACATTTGGCATTTTTTAAAGATCAAAAAATGGAAAAATCCAAAAGAAGGGATACGCATATACGAGCTTGTAGCCGATATCATGTCGGTCAAGCCGGGAGATTATATGAATTATGCAACTGTAGAAGCCTTTCGATCTCCCGATCTTCTGAAAGATTTGGATAACGAAGATCTGCAGCAATTGCTCGGAACGCATAAGACTTAATTGACACACCTTTTTTCTTGTTTCATAATCTAAATGGAAGTTTTTTCAAAATTGAATGCTCTTCATTTCCAAGGAGGACTTATTTTTAATGGTAAAAAGAAGCAGGATTATCGCCTTTTTTCTAATCATTATTTGCCTGGCCGGAATTACCGGAACCACTACAAAAAATATTATCGATCACATTAAGCTTGGCCTCGATCTGCAAGGCGGATTTGAGGTGTTATATGAAGTGGAACCGGCCAAAGATGGCCAAAAAATTACCCGGGAAACGCTCGTGCATACGACAGATGCGTTAAACAGGCGTGTTAATGTGCTCGGCGTGAGCGAACCAATCATACAAATTGAGGGCAATAACCGCATCAGGGTCCAGCTGGCAGGGGTGGAAGACCAAAATCAGGCAAGGGAGATTCTTGGCACCCAGGCTACCCTTACATTTCGTGATGTAAATGACAATGTCATGCTGAATGGGGCGGACCTTGTCGAAGGAGCGGCCAAGATGAGCTTTTCTCCTGACACAAACCAGCCAATCGTCCTTGTGCAATTAAAAGACAAACAGAAATTCAGGGAAGTCACCAAAAAAATTCTCAGCATGAAACCGAACAACCAGCTGGCGATCTGGATGGACTTTGAAGAAGGAGTAGACTCTTATAAAGAGGCGGCCGTAAAAGGCAATCAGAAACTGTTGTCTGCGCCCAACGTAAACCGGGTGTTCAACCAGACGGATGTTTCCATTGAAGGCAGCTTTACAAAAGAAGAAGCCGAAAACCTCGCCAATTTGTTGAATGCCGGGGCGCTTCCCGTGAAATTAAAGGAAGTATATTCGACATCCGTGGGAGCCAAGTTTGGTGAGCAGGCAATGGATAAGACGGTTACCGCCGGAATCATCGGGATTGCGATCATATTCTTGTTCATGATCTTCTATTACCGTTTTCCGGGTGTCATTGCAACGATCACATTATCGATTTATATTTATTTGATTTTACTCGTATTTTCTTTAATGAATGGAGTGCTTACCCTTCCGGGAATTGCTGCTTTGATTCTCGGGGTCGGCATGGCAGTGGATGCAAACATCCTGACATATGAAAGATTAAAAGAAGAAATCAAACTGGGACGTTCACTTCGTTCCGCCTTTCAGGCGGGAAATAAACAATCCTTTGTTGCTATTTTGGATGCCAATATTACGACCCTTTTGGCGGGCGCAGTGCTTTTTTACTTCGGGACAAGCTCGGTAAAAGGATTTGCCACGATGCTTATTTTGAGCATCTTAATGAGTTTTCTGACGGCAGTTTATGGTTCCAGGCTCCTGCTTGGACTTTGGATTAACAGCAAGTTCCTCAATAAGAAACCGGGCTGGTTTGGCGTGAAAAAATCGGAAATTCACGACTTGGCGGAAAACGTGACGGCGCATGATTTAAAAACTCCGTTTGACCGTTTTGATTTCGTTCACAACAGAAAGAAATTTTACGGGCTGTCAATCGTTTTGCTTTTGGCGGGCGCCATCGTTCTCGGCATGTTCCGATTAAACCTGGGAATTGACTTTTCAAGCGGAACCCGGATTGAATTTGATGCCGGAAAGCCGTTAACAACCGAAGAAGTAAAGTCGGAATTGGCTGCTGCCGGTATTCAAACAGATGATATCGTCCTGTCGGGTGCTAACCAGGAAATTGGTGTCGCCCGATATAAAGGTGTCATGACCAACGAAGAAATAGCCCAATTAAAAGAGCGGTTCAATGATAAATATGGTTCCGACCCAAATGTAAGTACGGTGTCGCCGACAGTTGGAAAAGAATTGGCCAAAAATGCATTATATGCCCTCGTGATCGCCGCCATTGGCATCATTATATATGTATCACTCCGATTTGAGTTTTCGATGGGCTTGTCGTCAGTCCTCGGACTGGTTCATGACGCTTTTTTCATCGTCGCGTTTTTCAGTCTGACCAGGCTGGAGGTAGATCTGACTTTCATTGCCGCCATCTTGACGATAGTCGGGTACTCCATCAATGACACAATTGTTACATTTGACCGGATCAGGGAAAATATGAGGGCGAAAAAACGGCTGCGGACCGAGGAAGATATCGCAGATATCGTCAACACCGGACTGCGGCAAACCTTGACACGCTCCATCAATACCGTTTTAACGGTCATTATTACAGTGGTCGCATTGCTCATATTCGGAAGCGAGTCCATCAGGGCCTTTTCGGTCGCTTTACTGGTAGGGCTGCTTGCCGGAACCTATTCATCCATTTTTATCTCTGCGCAGCTTTGGTATGACCTGAAAGTAAAAGAGTTAAAGAAAAAAGGTCCGATCGTAACTGTAAAAGAGAAAAAGAAATGGTCGGATGAGCCGCAGGTTTAAGCAGGAAAAACGCGGGCGCGTTTATCTTAGAAGTCAGAGCGGCAGGTTGGATTTGTTTAAATGGGCGAACTGCCAATTTATAAGAAAAAACGCTGGTGCGTTCTTTCTGGGAAGTAAGAGGCCAAAAGCCGAAAGAGCAAATTTATAAGAAAAGCCGCATATTGCGGCTTTTCTTGTTAAAAAGGGCAGTATAATACCAGCAAAGGTTTAAGGAGAATGTTTTTATGGAACAAAACCGTCGGTTTAAGCAGGCGGAATTTGCCGCCTGGATCGGGATTATCATTAATGTATTGTTGACGATTGTCAAAGGCATGATCGGGCTGCAATCACAAAGTAAAGCCCTTATAGCCGACGCCATTCACTCAGCTTCCGATATTGCCGGTTCACTGGCGGTGTATGTAGGGTTGCGTGCAGCGAAACAGCCGCCCGATGAGGAGCACCCGTATGGTCACGGCAAGGCGGAGTCGATCGCCGCGATCATCGTTGCCGTCATATTATTTATCGCGGGGCTGCAAATCGGAAAGTCTTCGTTCTCTTCCTTTTTTAACCCGGTCAAAGCGCCGGGGGGATTGGCAATTTATGCCGTCGTTATTTCGATTGTTGTAAAGGAAATCCTGTTTCGCTATAAATACCGGCTCGGCAAAAAACTGAACAGTGAAGCGCTCATTGTCAACGCATTTGAACATCGTTCCGACGTCTATTCTTCGCTGGCGGCCCTGGCCGGGATCGGTGCATCCCTTCTCGGCAAGCATTTTCAAATCAACTGGCTCGTTTACGGCGACCCCGTGGCCGGATTGTTGGTGTCCCTGATGGTCGTCTTGATGGCATGGAAGCTTGGTGCCGAAGCGATATATAATACATTGGATCACGTGCTGGATGAACAGGAAACAGTTGAATTTAGAAAAATCGTTTCTTCTGTTCCTGAAGTCAAACGAATTGACGAGCTGTATGCCCGAAAGTCGGGCTATTACGTCGTTATTGATTTAAAGATTGCGGTTGATCCGGATATGACTGTTGCAGAAGGCCACCGAGTCGGGAAAAAGGTGAAAAGACTGCTTCTCCAGCATCCAAATGTCCATAATGTCCTGATGCATATTAATCCGTTTTATGCTGGGGATGATGATGAAACACAAGAACAATAATGTGGTGAAAAAGCCGTTTCTTTCCGTTGAAAGGGCTTGGTCTCTTCTGTATAATAGATGCTCTGAGAGGTGAAGAAATGTTACAAGCGAAAACCCGCTGGATCGTCCGGCGTACAGACAGAGACAAGGTTCAGGAGCTGGCCCGGCAGCTTGGTATCAGTACACTTGCCGCCGCATTGCTTGTCAATCGGGGATTTGACTCTCCCGAAGAGGCAAGAATTTTTTTGCATGTTGAGCAGGCTGAATTTCACGATCCATTTTTAATGCCTGATATGCAAAATGCGGTGGAGCGAATCAAAAGGGCGATCGACAAAAAAGAACCTGTTCTTGTGTATGGCGATTATGATGCCGACGGCGTTACCAGCACGTCGTTGTTGATGACTGTCTTAAAGGAAATGGGAGCGGTAGTTGATTTCTACATACCAAACCGTTTTACGGAAGGCTACGGGCCGAATGAAGCCGCTTTCCGGAAAGCTTTTGCCGAGGGCATTCAACTGATTATTACGGTTGATACCGGCATTTCGGCGATACACGAAGCATTCGTGGCGAAAGAGCTCGGTATTGATTTGATTATTACGGATCACCACGAATTGCGGGATGAAATTCCTGAAGCTTTTGCCATCATTCACCCGAAATTCAAGGCAGGCGCCTATCCTTTTCCAAGCTTGGCGGGAGTGGGCGTTGCCTTTAAGCTTGCCCATGCATTATACGGAAAAATTCCGCATGATTTGCTTGACTTGGCGGCCATTGGCACGGTCTGTGATCTTGTCCCCCTTACAGGAGAAAATCGCCTCATTGTCAAGAAGGGATTGCAAATGCTGTCAGCGACAAAAAGGCCCGGCCTGCTTGCCCTTGGCAAATTGGCAGGCGTCCAGTTTGCCGATATGAACGAAGAAACGCTAGGCTTTGCAATCGGACCCCGCCTGAATGCGGCGGGACGGCTGGGAAGTGCCGATCCTGCTGTAAACTTGTTGATGGCAAAGAATATGGATGAGGCAGTTCTTTTGGCCGATGAAATTGAGGAATTGAATAAACAGCGGCAAACATTGGTGTCAGAAATGACGAAAGAAGCGATCGAAATGATTGCCGCGGCTTATCCCCTTTCCGAAAATAAAGTGCTCGTGATCGGGAAAGAAGGTTGGAATGCCGGTGTAATCGGTATTGTCGCTTCAAGGATTACCGAACGGTTTTACCGGCCCGCGATTGTCCTAAGCTATGATTCTCATACCGGCAAGGCAAAAGGTTCGGCCCGAAGCATTCCCGGATTTGACTTGTTTGCCAATCTTTTGGAATGTGCCGACATTCTTCCGCATTTCGGCGGCCATCCGATGGCAGCCGGCATGACACTGGATGTAAAAG
This sequence comes from Siminovitchia jepli, assembly GCF_047228825.1. Taxonomy (NCBI): domain Bacteria; kingdom Bacillati; phylum Bacillota; class Bacilli; order Caryophanales; family Bacillaceae; genus Siminovitchia; species Siminovitchia jepli. Next base: position 77,668 of record NZ_JBFEGN010000005.1, on the reverse strand, counting down.
ATGTTGATGAACTTCGCCGCCGGCTGAACCGGGCAGCGAACCGCCAGCTAGGCGCCAAGGATTTGGTTCCCGTTACCGAGCTTGATGCAACAATTCCGCTTGATGAAATTACTCTGGACTCTATCAAAGAAGTGGAACGGCTTGCCCCATATGGGACAGCCAACCCAAAACCGGCATTCCTGATCGAAAATGCCAAAGTTAGTCATGCCAGAAAAATAGGCGGAAATCAAGCCCATCTGAAATTGACTTTGAGCCAAAACAGTACTTTATTGGATGGAGTCGGCTTTCATCTCGGGGATCTGGCCGACGATATATCGCCGGATGCAACACTGTCCGTTATTGGAGAACTGTCGATCAATGAATGGAATAATAAGAGGAAACCGCAAATATTAATTAGGGATATGGCCATCAACGAATGGCAGTTGTTTGATTTTCGGGGAAACCGGCCGTTTGAAGCATGGGCGCCCCTGCTTCGTGGCAAAGATGCGGAAATGATCATTTTTCAAGAAAAAACAATAAGCCGCATTCCCGAATTTCAGGATGTCCGTATTGTGTTGATTGAAAATCAGGAGCAGGCCAAACAATATGTAATGGACGGCAAGAACGTCGTATTGTTTGATTTGCCCCCTGAGACTGCGGTGATCGAATGCTTGGTTAAAGGTAAAAAACCGGACCGGATATATGTCCATTTCTTCCATGAACGGGAACATTTTTTTCATACCATCCCGACGCGGGATCACTTTAAATGGTACTATGCTTTTCTGGCAAAAAGACGAACATTCAATATACATAAATACGGAGAAGATTTGGCGGCACACAGGGGCTGGTCCAAGGAAACCGTCCGGTTCATGACAAAAGTGTTTCTTGAGCTTGATTTTGTTAAAATAGATGATGGGATCATTTCTCTTAAGCAGGCAAAAATGAAAAAAGATTTGGGGGATTCGCCCTCGTTTCAGAAAAAACAAGAGATGATCAAGCTTGAAAATGTCTTTTTATATTCATCTTACCCTGAATTAAAAAATTGGTTTTCGGAGAGAGTTGCGCACTCTATTCCGCGTGAGGAGGAAGTGGACGCATGGACTTAAAACAATATATTACAATCGTTCCGGATTGGCCAAAAAAAGGCGTTCTTTTTAAAGATATCACGACTCTAATGGATAATGGAGAAGCATTTAAATATGCCACTGATGTAATGGTCCGTTACGCCCGTGAAAAAAAGGTGGATATCGTCGTCGGTCCGGAAGCGCGGGGGTTTATTATCGGCTGTCCCGTAGCGTATGCACTCGGCGTCGGGTTTGCCCCGGTCAGGAAGGAAGGCAAGCTTCCGAGGGAAACCATTAAAGCGGAATATGGAAAAGAGTACGGAAAAGATGCCTTAACAATCCATAAAGATGCAATCAAAAAGGGTCAAAGGGTTCTCATTACGGATGATTTGCTGGCGACAGGCGGAACGATTGAGGCGACGATTGAACTCGTTGAACGTTTGGGAGGGATCGTTGCCGGAATTGCTTTCCTGATTGAACTCACTTATTTGGTTGGAAGACAAAAACTTGAAGGTTATGATTTATTATCATTGATCAAGTTTTAGTCTAATGTTGGCAGGATTCTTTTCAGGGCGGCAACGTTGGCGCCGCGGTTGGGAAGGAATGATGTATACGGACATTGAAAAAGAAAGAGGCATCCAACAAATCTATTGAAATGTGTTCAATGGGTATGTTGTCTTTATAAACGATTGAAAGCAGCGGTACTGCGATCGTCATTTCATCCTGCTTCAGGCATAATGATTACGGGACTCTGCCGAAAAATAATAGGGAAGTGAACCGGAGTACAGTGACATCGCATGGATTTACATTTTTTGTGATCGTATCGGCCTGTTCCGGGTGCAAATAAATATATGGTTCGATTTTCACTCCATTCATGGGAGCGGCTGCCAATTGGATTGTCTCAATAAAATCGGCCGGCCCTATGACCGCGCCGGAATGATGCCATTTACATCCCGGTAAAAGGAAAATCTTTCGGTCAAAGCACTCATCCGGGTGCTTTTTTTCATCAGTATTCGCTATAATTAGATATAATTACTGGAAATGGGCCGTTGCACTTTACAAGTTTCCAATCTATCTCGATAATATATAAAAAACGGCTATTCATTAAATTTAACTTTAAAAAGGTGATCCTTGTGGCAAATGATAATGTTTTATCAGCAGATGACGTCTTAGCACGTACAAGTAAATATTTAAACGAGGAACATGTCGAGCTTGTCAAAAAAGCATATGATTTCGCTCGATTGGCTCATAAGGATCAGTACCGCAAATCCGGAGAACCATACATTATGCACCCGATCCAGGTGGCCGGCATTTTGGCTGATCTCGAAATGGATCCGGCTACTGTGGCAGCGGGCTTTCTCCATGATGTCGTTGAAGATACGCCAGTGACGATCCGCCAATTGTCTGTGGAGTTTAATAGTGAAGTGGCGATGCTCGTCGATGGCGTTACGAAACTCGGAAAAATCAAATATAAATCACATGAGGAACAACAGGCCGAAAACCACCGGAAAATGTTCGTGGCAATGGCAAAAGATATTCGGGTCATTTTGATAAAATTGGCGGACAGGCTTCATAATATGCGGACGCTCAAGCATCTTCCCCAGGAAAAGCAAAGAAGAATTGCCAACGAGACGCTGGAAATATTTGCACCGCTTGCCCACCGGCTCGGAATTTCCAAAATAAAATGGGAACTGGAGGATACTTCTCTCCGCTATTTAAATCCCCAGCAATACTACCGGATTGTCAACCTGATGAAAAGAAAAAGGGCTGAGCGGGAAGAGTATCTTGACAATGTCATTGAAGAAATGAAAGAGCGGCTTCGGGAAGTGGATATTAAAGCCGAGCTGTACGGCAGGCCCAAACATATTTATTCGATTTATCGGAAAATGAGCCTGCAGCATAAACAATTCAACGAAATATATGACTTGCTTGCCGTGAGGATTATCGTTAACAGCATCAAGGACTGCTATGCTGTCCTCGGGATCATCCACACATGCTGGAAGCCGATGCCCGGCAGGTTCAAGGATTATATTGCCATGCCCAAGCCCAATATGTATCAGTCACTCCATACGACAGTCATTGGGCCAAAAGGGGAACCGCTGGAAGTACAAATCAGAACAATCGAAATGCACCGGATTGCCGAGTACGGGGTTGCTGCACATTGGGCTTATAAAGAAGGAAAATCCCCGGATCAGCAGGCATCCTTTGACAAAAAGCTGTCCTGGTTTAGGGAAATATTAGAATTTCAAAACGAATCGGCCAACGCTGAAGAGTTTATGGAATCCTTAAAAATTGACCTGTTTTCTGACATGGTGTTCGTATTTACGCCCAAAGGCGATGTGATTGAGCTGCCTGCAGGATCGGTTCCGATTGATTTTGCCTACCGCATCCACTCGGAGATCGGCAATAAAACGATTGGGGCAAAAATCAACGGGAAAATGGTCACGCTGGACTATAAATTGAACACTGGCGATATTGTCGAAATTTTGACATCCAAGCATTCTTATGGGCCTAGCCAGGATTGGCTGAAGCTCGCCCAGACTTCCCAGGCGAAAAACAAGATCCGGCAATTTTTTAAACGGCAGCTAAAAGAAGCAAATATTGTGAAAGGCCGGGAAATGGTAGAAAAAGAGATCAGGGAACTGGACTTTGACGTCAAAGTCATTCTGACTCCCGAGAACATTGAAAGAACGGCCGAGAAATTTAATTTTTCCACCGAGGAAGACATGTATGCAGCAGTTGGCTATAACGGCATCTCTGCACAGCAGGTGGCCAACCGGCTGACGGAGAAATGGAGGAAAAAACGCAACGAAGAAGAAGCAATCAGAGAGATCGTGACTGAAAGCAAAACGACGGTCCGGCCGAAGAAACATGAAGCGGGCGTAAAGGTGCAAGGAGCCGACAACCTTTTAATTCGTCTTTCCCGTTGCTGCAACCCGGTACCCGGTGATGAAATCATCGGTTTTATTACAAAGGGCAGAGGTGTTTCCGTCCATCGGTGCGACTGCCCGAATATTGCAGCCAATGAACATGAAAACCGGCTCATTCCGGTTGAATGGGAAACAGATTCCAACTCCCGAAAAGAGTACAATGTTGACATTGAAGTCCTCGGTTATGACCGGCATGGACTGCTGAATGAAGTGCTGCAAACGGTGAGCGGTACAAGAACCAATATCACGGCAATCAGTGGACGCACGGACCGGAATAAAATGGCGACCATCATGATGACGATTGCGATTCATAACATCGGCCATCTTCATAAAGTGGTGGATAAAATCAAACAAATTCCGGATATTTATGCAGTTCACAGAATCATGAATTAAAGGGGCATGACGGATAGTGAAAATTGTCTTGCAAAGATGCAAACAAGGAAAAGTAATGATTGATGGCGAAACGGCAGGCCGTATCGGAAAAGGTTTTGTATTGCTTGTCGGCATCACCCATGAAGATACTGAAAAAGAAGCGGAGTGGCTCGCCGATAAAATCGTAAACTTGCGTATTTTTGAAGATGAGGCCGGTAAAATGAACCGTTCCTTAAAGGATGTTGCAGGGGCCATCCTGTCTGTATCGCAGTTTACGCTTTATGCCGATTGCAGCAAAGGCAGGCGCCCGAGCTTTGTGGAGGCCGCCAGGCCCGACTGGGCAAGGGAGCTGTACGATCAATTCAACGAAATGCTGCGAAACAAAGGTATACATGTAGAAACGGGGATTTTTGGGGCGATGATGGAGGTTGATTTGATCAACGACGGGCCGGTGACCTTGATTTTAGAAAAGAAGCATAATGGGTAAGCCGCCAAATTCGTTCAGGCAAATATACTGCTAAAGAGCTTTGCTGCTTCCGGCTTGGAAGTTAAAGCCTAGTCGAAGCGAGAAGGAACAAGGGAAAGGACCTGAGCCAGCTGCTTCGATGGCAAAGGCCCCTTTAGTTTAGCCAGCGCTTGCCTTGCAAAGGTTTTTTGTTGTGCTTCGGCGATGCCTCCTTTGTTCCTAATTGGAGAAATAATCCTTTAAACCTTTTACAATGGCTGTTGTAACGGTATCACGATACCGTTTCGTATCAATGGCCTGCTCTTCGGCTGCATTGCTCAAATAGCCCAGCTCAAGCAATATGGAAGGCTGGCTGTTTTCCCTGAGTACGTAGTAGTTGCCAAACTTCGTACCGCGGTCTTTCAATTTGATCTCATTGCCCAAATGCCAATGAATCGTATCAGCCAGTTTCTTATCATAGGAATAATAATAATAAGTCGTATGTCCGTTTGTAACCGTATCTTCGATGCTGTCGTAATGCAGGCTGATGAAGGCATCCGCCCTGTTTTCGATCGCTGTATTCGTCCTGTTGTATAGCGGAACATATTCGTCGCGGCTTCTCGTCATAATGACGTTAGCTCCAGCTTTTTTCAGCTTTTTGTCCAACAGTCTGGCTGTTTCCAGGGTCAAGTCCTTTTCGATCGTACCCAAGCTTCCTTTGGCCCCTTGATCATAGCCCCCGTGTCCCGCATCGATAACAACCGTTTTCCCGGAAATGCCGCCTCCGGATTGATGATGCAATACAGGCCTGTTTGTCGATGATACAACCCAACTGGCTATAAAGCCGGTTTTTCCATTGTCCGTCTTTATTTTGTACCAGTTATTTTTTTCGCCCATGACCTCATAAACTTCTCCGGCATGTGCCGTACCCAGGATTGGAGCTTCCAATTCGGGTTTTTTGCGAATGTTTGTCCCGTCATGAAGAATCGCTATATTGCGCTCTTCGGAAACGGATGCATCACGTTTGCCGGGGGATTTTTCTACATATTGTGCGCTTACCCATGCTGTCCCCGATTCATACGAGATTTCGTACCAGCCGCTGTTTTCCCGGATAATCTTCACTTTTTCGCCACTGTTTAATGTTCCGACAACATCACTGCTCGCAGTGGCATCGGCACGAACATTTAAACCATCCACATTTACCATGCCTGACTGCATTCCGGTATTTACCTGTTTTGCCGCCAGCCAATTGGCAATCCAGCCCGTCTTTCCGGAAGGGAGTTTGATTTCGTACCAATCACCCTGTTCTTTTTCAACAGGGTACGTTTCTCCCTTTTTAATTTGGGTAACGATAGAATGTGAGGTGCCCGGCTTTTCCCGTACATTCACCACATCGCCGGTAATTTCTACTGTGATGGAGTCGGCAGTGATCCAGGAAGGAAGATGAATGCATACTGCAATGAGCAGCAGAAGTAAAACGATCATAAGAAGCTTTTTTTTACCCAAAATATAACCGCCTTTCTTTCTCCGCCACATTATCTCATGGGGGAGGAAATTTAAGAAGGGGCTTGTCCATTTTTTCATTCAAAAAGAAATCCTTTTTCAATTATAGAAAATGTTTCTGTGGGGAACAATAGGAATAATATCATTATTGGAGGTTTTTACATGAGGGCAAACGAGAAAAGCCATCTCGCTTCTGTCAAAATTCCCCATTATACCGGGCTTGATTTTCAGAATATGCTGGAAAATGATCCGATTTTTGAAACGAAACAAGATCTGGAAATGGGATTATCGCATTCTGAACGAAATGCTTTAAAAAGAAAACTGGCCAAAGGCTAAACCTGTTGACAAAGTTTTTACGCATTCGTATGATTAAGAAAGTAAATGAAAATGAAAAACCGATGATGGAGAAAGTAATCGGGGTCTTATTTGAGCAGAGAGGAAATATCGCGGCTGAAAATATTTCCACAAATATTCCGGTGAAAGACACTCCGTAGGAATCCGCTTCGAACGGCATTGATGCCCGGTAGGGGAAGGACGCGAGAACAGGCGTTATTTGTGAAAGTGAAAGCGAAATGCTTTTATAAGGGTGGCACCGCGGGAAATAACTCTCGTCCCTTGTTGTTCAAACAAGAGACCGGGAGTTTTTTATTTTAGAATAAATGAACAAGGGGGATGTAAGCTTGGGTATTCAAATACCAAGAGGAACCCAGGACATACTTCCTGGAGAAGTGGAAAAATGGCAGCTCATTGAAAAAACGGCAAGGGATATTTGCCGAAAATACCAGTATAAAGAGATTCGAACGCCCCTGTTCGAACAGACAGAACTTTTCCAAAGAAGTGTCGGGGATTCAACGGATATTGTGCAAAAAGAAATGTACACGTTCACGGACAGGGGAGGCCGAAGCCTGACTTTGAGGCCGGAGGGAACGGCGGCCGTTGTCCGGTCCTACGCCGAAAATAAAATGTATGGGCAAACCGTTCAGCCTGTGAAATTGTATTACATTGGTCCGATGTTTCGTTATGAGCGCCCGCAGGCCGGCCGTTACCGCCAGTTTGTCCAGTTCGGCATCGAGGCGATCGGGAGTGACGACCCGGCGATCGATGTTGAGGTGATTTCACTTGCAATGGAGTTTTACAGAAAGCTGGGTTTGAGAAAGCTTCGCCTTGTCATCAACAGCCTCGGTGACCGTTCAAGCCGGGCGGCTCTTCGGGAAGCGCTCGTTTCCCATTTCCAACCGAATATCGGTGAATTTTGCAACGACTGCCAGCAACGGCTTAAATCGAATCCGCTTCGGATATTGGATTGTAAAAAAGACCGTGATCATGAGCTCATGAAAACAGCTCCTTCCATTCTTGAATATTTGAACGAATCTTCCCGCGAATATTTCGAGAAGGTAAAAAAACTGCTGGAAGGAATGGAAATTGATTTCGTTGTCGATCCAAACCTTGTAAGGGGATTGGACTATTATAACCATACCGCGTTTGAAATTATGAGTGAGGCTGAAGGCTTTGGGGCCATTACGACTTTGTGCGGCGGCGGAAGATATGACGGGCTTGTAGAGGAAGTCGGCGGTCCGGATAAACCGGGAATCGGCTTTGCACTAAGTGTAGAGCGGCTTTTGAGTGCATTGGAAGCGGAAGGTGTAACGCTCCCGCAGGAGGAATCCGTTGATTATTTTATCATCGCCCTTGGCGAGGAAGCGGAAGACTACGCTGTCCCGCTTTTACAGCAGCTGCGCCGCGCCGGTTTTTCAGCGGATAAAGATTACATGGGCCGGAAATTAAAGGCCCAGTTCAAGGCGGCTGAAAGGCTGCAGGCCCAATATGCCGTCATTATTGGCGAAGATGAATTACAAAAAGGAAAGGCTCTTGTGAAGAACCTGGAAAATGGAGAGCAAAAAAGCCTGGACCTGGTAAATATCGTTGAACTATTGAAATCTGGCAATCAATAAGGAGGAGCATTGTATGTTTGGCAGAACGCATTATTGCGGCGAAATGGAAGAGAGCGCGATTGGAGAATCCGTTGTTTTAAAAGGATGGGTTCAAAGACGCCGCGATTTGGGGGGGCTCATCTTTATCGATCTGCGTGACCGGACGGGGATCGTACAAATCGTTTTTAGTCCGGAAACATCGGAAGAAGCATTGCAGATCGCCGAGACGATCCGTAATGAATATGTCATTGATGTAAAGGGAACGGTCGTAAAAAGGGATGAAAGCACGTTTAATCCTAAAATCAAAACAGGAACGATTGAGGTGATCGTCAAAGAAGTAACGATTATAAACAAGGCGAAGACCCCTCCGTTTATGATTGAAGATAAATCGGAAGCAGCAGAGGATATTCGCCTGCGGTACAGATATTTGGATTTGCGCCGTCCGGAAATGTTTGACGTGTTTAAATTGCGGCATGACGTAACCAATACCATTCGCAGCTTTTTAAATGACGACGGTTTTCTGGAAATTGAAACACCGATATTAACGAAAAGTACACCCGAAGGCGCAAGGGATTACCTCGTTCCAAGCAGGGTGCATCCAGGAGAATTCTATGCACTGCCGCAGTCCCCGCAAATCTTCAAGCAAATGCTGATGGTGAGCGGATTTGACAAATATTATCAAATCGCCCGCTGTTTCAGGGATGAAGACTTGCGGGCCGACCGCCAGCCGGAGTTTACCCAAGTGGATATCGAAACAAGCTTTATGGATCAGCATGAGATTATGGCCATGGTGGAAAACATGATGGTACGGGTGATGGAAAAAGCAAAAGGGATCAAGATTTCCACTCCGTTTCCAACCATTACGTATGACGAAGCGATGGCGCGTTTTGGTTCCGATAAACCGGATACCCGCTTTGAAATGGAACTGACCGATGTATCGGAGATCGTTAAAGACTCCGGTTTTAAAGTATTTGCAGGCGCAGTCCAAAAAGGCGGTCAAGTGAAGGCCATCGTTGTCAAAGGCGGTGCAGCACAATATTCAAGAAAAGATATTGATGCGCTCGGAGAATATGCCGGCAGATACGGGGCGAAAGGGCTTGCGTGGATGAAAGTGGAAGATGGCGGGATTAAGGGACCGATTGCCAAGTTTTTTGACGAAGAAAAAACGAAGCAACTGACGGATGCGCTCCAGGCAGACATCGGTGATTTGATTTTATATGTGGCGGATACCCGTGAAGTCGTAGCCGATTCCCTCGGTGCCCTCAGATTGAAACTGGGCAAAGATTTAAATCTTATTGATGAAACAAAATTCAATTTCTTATGGGTAACGAATTGGCCGCTTCTGGAGTATAACGAAGAAGAAAAACGGTTTACAGCCGCCCACCATCCTTTTACGATGCCTGTACGCGAAGATTTGGCGCATTTGGAGACGGACCCTGCCCGTGTCCGCGCCCAAGCGTACGACCTCGTATTAAACGGATATGAATTAGGCGGCGGATCTTTGCGGATTTTTGAACGGGACGTTCAAGAAAAAATGTTCAAAGCCCTCGGGTTTACGATCGAAGAGGCAAAAGAGCAGTTCGGCTTTCTATTGGAAGCATTTGAATACGGGACTCCGCCGCACGGAGGGATTGCCCTCGGCCTTGACCGGATGGTGATGGTCCTTGCCGGACGCCCAAGCCTGCGTGATACGATTGCTTTTCCAAAAACGGCCAGCGCCAGCGATTTGCTTATGAAGGCTCCTGATGAGGTCAGCAGCGATCAGCTGGAAGAGCTGCATTTGCGTTTAGACGGGCAGGCCATTAACGAGCTTAAAATGAAAAAAGAAAATCAGGGGAATATTTAGTCAATTTTACCGGTAGTAAACCCGACTATAAGATGACAAATTTCCCATTTGTTTTTAATTGATATATTCAAAACCGTATGTTAGTATTTATTCAACAAGAAAAGTCCTGATGTGTACGTCTCCATACCTTATCGTTTTGACCGACAAGTTTTAACTACGGGAGCCTGGTGTTTCCCGGCTGATGGCAAGCCTTTGTAAAAAGGACGCGTGAAGCCTGGAACAGGGCACCCACCTGCCGAGAGCGGGTTCAAAACAAAGGATTCAAAGACGGCACAATTGGGACTTTTCGTTTATATGGGGAAGGTTCGCAACGGGCAAAAAATATTGCCGGTTGCCTTTTTCATTTTGGGCCGCTTTTTTATTTTCTTGCCAGCAACCTGTTTTTCCATTATTCTTATTCCGAGTTCTAAACAATTGGAGTTGATGATCATGCTGCACCAGTTTTCCCGCAATGAATTGACCATCGGCAAAGAGGGGCTGGATCTTTTAAAACACAGTACCGTTGCCGTTCTTGGCATTGGCGGAGTCGGATCTTTTTCAGCGGAAGCGCTGGCCCGGTCCGGGATAGGCAAATTAATTTTAGTTGATAAAGACGTTGTGGACATTACGAATGTAAACAGACAAATCATTGCCCTGTTGTCAACGGTGGGGCAGCCGAAGGCAGACTTGATGAAAGAGCGGATTAAAGATATTAATCCTGATTGTGAAGTGATTGCGCTCAAAATGTTTTACACGGAAGAAACGCATGAAGAGTTCTTTCGGTATCCGCTTGATTTTGTCGTGGATGCATCAGATACCATTTCTTATAAAATCCATTTAATGAAAGAGTGCCTCACAAGAAATGTACCGATAATTTCCAGCATGGGTGCGGCAAATAAGATGGATCCAACAAGGTTTATGATCAAGGATATTTCCCAAACCCATACAGACCCGATTGCAAAGGTCATTCGGACAAGGCTCAGGAAAGAAGGGATTAATAAAGGGATTCCTGTTGTCTTTTCGGATGAAAGCCCGATCGTGGCGAGGGAAGAAGCATTGAAAGAGGTGGGCAATGAGCAATCTCATATTCGCAAAGCGAAAATGCCCCCTTCGTCCAATGCGTTCGTACCGTCGACAGCCGGGCTGATCATGGCCAGCTATGTTGTACGGCAATTACTGAAAGATATTCACATTCAGCGGGTTCATGATGAATAAGAAAAACGGGACGGAAAAATTACAACGTCCCGTTCTCATGGGTTTTTATTTATTTTTTCATAAACGGATGCAAGAGCCTGTTCAAATTTCCCTGTCTTTTTTGGTTTGTAATACTGTTTGTCGATTAATTTATCCGGCAAATATTGCTGTTTGACCCAGCCCGATTCATAATCGTGCGGATATTTATAATCGCTGCCTCTTCCCAGCGCTTTGGCCCCTTTATAATGGGCATCTTTAAGATGAAGCGGCACTTCCCCGCTCTTCCCCGCCCTGATATCGTGCAAAGCCTCGTCAATCGCTTTGTTGGCAGAATTGGATTTGGGAGACAGGCATAATTCGATAACCGCATTGGCGAGCGGGATTCGCGCTTCGGGAAATCCGATTTTTTCGGCCGTCATGACAGCAGCCAACGTCCTTTGTCCTGCCTGGGGGCTGGCAAGGCCGATATCTTCATAGGCGATCACTAGGAGCCTTCTGGTGATGCTCGGCAAATCCCCGGCTTCAATCAGCCTCCCCAAATAATGCAGGGCCGCATTTGCATCACTGCCTCGGATTGATTTTTGAAAAGCACTTAAAACATCATAATGGGCATCTCCATCCTTATCATGGGCAAGGCTCTTTTTCTGGAGGCATTCCTCGGCGATTTCGCGTGTAATATGGATGGCTCCGTCTTTTTCCGGTTCGGTTGAAAGTACAGCAAGCTCGAGGGCATTCAAGGCGCTCCTTGCATCACCGCTGCATGCGGCGGCAAAGTGGTTTAAGGCAGCATCGTCCACGAAAACATCATACTTTCCGAGCCCTCTTTCTTCATCGTCCAGCGCCTGATGCAACGCTTTCTTCATGTCCTCCTCATCCAAAGGAAAAAGCTCGAAGATTTGGCAGCGGCTTCTAATGGCCGGGTTAATTGCATGATAAGGGTTGCTTGTCGTTGCGCCAATTAATATAATCATCCCATTTTCAAGATAGGGCAAAAGAAAATCTTGTTTCGCTTTATCCAAGCGGTGAACCTCATCAAGCAGCAAGATCACTTTTCCGCTCATTTTTGCTTCCGCTGCCACGATTTCCATGTCTTTTTTGTTATTTGTTACGGCGTTTAATGACCGGAACGCATATTGGGTGCTTCCGGCAATGGCATTTGCGATCGATGTTTTGCCGATGCCGGGCGGGCCGTATAAAATCATGGAGGACAACTGTTTTGCCTTCACCATTCTGGCAATGATCTTTCCTTCGCCCACAAGATGCTGCTGTCCGATTACTTCTGTGATCGCGCGCGGCCTCATTCGATAAGCCAATGGCTGTGTACTCATACAATCCACTCCAAACTCCCGTTCTGTTTTTCATATATCTATCATATCAAATCGCTGCCAAATATGCATATTGGATAATGATTATGATATAATGGAGCAATGCAAAGGGGTTTCGGTATATGCGTAAATCAGATTATCTGCTCGCCCGTTTATTCATCTTTACTTTTGGACTTCTCGTCATGTCGTTAGGGATGGTACTCATGATTGTATCCGACTTTGGGGCTTCTCCCTGGGATGTCCTCCACGTCGGCCTTTATTATCAGCTGGGGCTTACGATCGGAACGTGGAGCATTATTGTGGGATTTGCCATTTTGGGCAGTTCCGGCCTCATGATGAGGCAGTGGCCCAAGTTTGGTGCCTATTTAAATATGATTTTAATTGGACTTTTTATTGATATGTTCATGATGCTTCCATTTATAACAGAGCCTGAAGGCTGGATAGGAAAAATCTTCATGTTTATGGCGGGAATGATCATTTATTCCTACGGAATGGGGATTTATTTATCTGCTGAGCTTGGAGCAGGCCCAAGGGACAGCTTTATGCTTGCTCTTACAGCCAAAACGAAATGGAAAATATCCAATGCGAGACGTTTTATGGAGGTCGCCGTTTTGGCGATTGGCTGGCTGTTGGGCGGCCCCGTGTTTATTGGTACAATCATTTTCAGTTTGGCTGCCGGGACGTTTATCGGTATTGCACTGCCGCAATGTCAGGCATTAACGAATAGATGGCTGTACAAAAAATCAAAAATACAAATGATGGAAGAAATAAAACGAGGTGCAAGTTTATGAAAATATCAACGAAAGGCCGCTATGGATTAACGATTATGATCGAACTCGGCAAAAGATTCGGGCAGGGGCCGATTTCTTTAAAATCGATTGCCCAGGCCCACAACCTTTCCGAACATTATTTGGAACAGCTGGCTGGACCGCTTCGCAATGCGGGACTTGTGAAAAGCATCAGGGGGGCTTATGGGGGTTATATACTCGCCAAGGAACCTTCGGAAATCACAGCCGGAGACATTATCAGAGTGCTGGAGGGGCCCATCAGCCCGGTTGAAGGGATAGAGGATGAGGAGCCGGCCAAAAGGGAATTATGGATAAGAATTCGTGATGCGGTCAAAGATGTTCTTGACCACACAACGGTGGAGGATCTGGCAAATCATCGGGAAGACGATGATGTAGAGCCTTATATGTTTTATATTTAATTTTTTGGGAACTGGTGGGAACAATGAAAACAATCATCTATTTGGACCATGCTGCTACAACGCCTGTACATCCACAAGCAGCAGAAAAAATGTTTAAACTGATGAAGGACGTGTACGGAAATCCTTCAAGCATTCATACTGTGGGCCGGGAAGCACGCCGTATTTTGGATGAAGCGAGAACAGCGATCGCCCAAACGATTCACGCAAAGTTCAATGAGATTGTTTTTACAAGCGGCGGAACTGAAGCGGATAACCTCGCCGTTATAGGCACTGCGCTGGCAAACCGGGAAAAAGGAAAGCACATTATTACTTCATCATTTGAGCACCATGCCGTTCTCGATGCCTGCAAGTTTCTGGAAGGTGAAGGATTTGATGTGACTTTTCTTGATCCTGATGCAAACGGGATGATTCACCCTGAAGAAGTAAAAAACGCTCTTCGCGCTGAAACCATTCTAGTCACCATCATGATGGCAAACAATGAAGTGGGCGCAATCCAGCCGATCAAAGAAATTGGAACGCTCCTTTTGGACCATCAGGCCTATTTTCATACGGATGCCGTCCAGGCATACGGTACGGAAAAACTGGATGTCAACGATCTTCATGTAGATCTTTTATCGGCGTCCGCGCATAAAATCAATGGACCGAAGGGCAACGGTTTTCTTTATGCCAGAACAGGAACCCGCCTAAACCCAAGGCAATTCGGAGGGGAGCAGGAGCAAAAAAAGCGGCCGGGTACGGAAAATCTCGTTTCCATTGCCGGATTTGCCGAGGCAGCCATGATTGCTGCCCAATCTTCGGATGAAAGAAGTTCCCATTATAGGGAACTGAAGGATACTTTTGTGGAAACCTTAAAAGCAGAAGGAATCCATTTTTCCATTAACGGATCCTTGGAGCATTCTGTTCCGCACGTTCTGAATGTCAGTTTTCCGGGAACGGATGTGGAGCCGCTTCTCGTGAACCTTGATTTGGCAGGCATTGCGGCATCCAGCGGATCGGCGTGTACAGCAGGATCACTGGAACCGTCCCACGTACTGACCGCCATGTTCGGCAAGGAAAGCGACAGAATCAGAAATTCTGTCCGCTTCAGCTTTGGACTCGGAAATACGGATGAACAAGTGAAAGAAGCCGCCAAAAAAACAGCGGATATCGTCCGCATGCTTCTTTCGGAGTGAAAGGAAGTATGACAATGAATAAAGCGCCGGAAGATACACGCGTCGTCGTCGGTATGTCGGGTGGTGTCGACTCATCGGTAGCGGCGCTTTTGTTAAAAGAGCAAGGATACGATGTCATCGGCATCTTTATGAAAAATTGGGATGATACCGATGAATTTGGCATATGCACCGCAACGGAAGATTACAACGATGTGATCAGGGTCGCCAACCAAATCGGCATCCCCTATTATGCTGTCAATTTTGAAAAGCAATATTGGGATAAGGTATTTACTTATTTTCTTGATGAATACAAGGCGGGCCGGACACCGAATCCGGACGTCATGTGCAACAAGGAAATCAAATTTAAAGCTTTTTTGGATCACGCCCTTAAACTTGGAGCAGATTATTTGGCAACGGGACATTATGCCAGAGTAGAGCGCAGGGGCGATGAAGTGGTCATGCTCAGAGGAGTTGACCTAAACAAAGATCAAACGTACTTTTTGAACCAGCTCAGCCAGCAGCAGCTGCAAAAAGTCATGTTCCCACTGGGCGGCCTGGAAAAAAACGAAGTAAGGGAAATTGCCAAAAAGGCAGGCCTTGCCACTGCTGAAAAAAAAGACAGCACCGGCATT
Organism: Siminovitchia jepli; assembly: GCF_047228825.1. NCBI lineage: Bacteria > Bacillati > Bacillota > Bacilli > Caryophanales > Bacillaceae > Siminovitchia > Siminovitchia jepli. The sequence continues at coordinate 62,110 of NZ_JBFEGN010000005.1, read as the reverse complement.
TGCTTTATTGGCGAACGGAACTTTAAAGAATTCCTGAGCGGCTATCTCCCCGCCCAGAAAGGAAATATGGAAACGCTGGATGGCAAAAAAGTCGGCACCCATGACGGCCTCATGTATTACACAATCGGTCAAAGACATGGGCTGGGCATCGGCGGTGCGGGAGACCCGTGGTTTGTCGTCGGCAAAGATTTGAAACGCAATGTACTATACGTTGAGCAGGGCTTTCATCATCCTGCTTTATATTCAGACGCCATTTTGGCTGTAAATGCCAATTGGATATCCGAAAAAGAAAAGCCTGCCGAATTTTCCTGCACAGCCAAATTCCGCTACCGCCAGCCGGATGAAAAGGTAACGGTTGTCCGGCTGCCTGGAGAGCAGGTAAAAGTGATATTTGACCGGCCCGTAAGGGCGGTTACGCCGGGGCAGGCCGTCGTTTTTTATGACGGGGAAGTGTGTCTGGGAGGCGGAACGATTGATGAGATTTACCGGAATGAAAGCCGGCTTACGTACGTCGGCTGATCCATCCCCCTGTCAGTAAGTGAAGTGACAGGGGTTTTTGTATGTGCAGGCAGATCACCTATTTCGTATGATATAATGCTTATATTGACCAGTACGGAGTGTGACATATGAATAAAAATGTAAAAGGCATTGAATATTTACAGGAAGGTAATATTGAAAAAGCGGTTCAAATGTTTACGGAAGCAATTGAGGAAAATCCAAAGGATGCGGCCGCCTATGTCAATTTTGCCAACGTTCTGCTCTCGTTAAGCGAGTTTGCGCGGGCGGAACAATTTTTAAAACGGGCCGTGGAATTGGATGGGCAGGCTTCCGCCGCTTATTATAGCTTTGGAAACTTATATTTTAAGCAGGAGAAATATCCGGAAGCTGCGAATATGTTTCAAAAAGCGCTATCTTCGGGACATGAGTCGAATGACGTTCACTATATGCTGGGAATGTGTTTTGTCAATTTGGGGAGAAATGAGCTTGCGCTTCCGTATTTGCAAAGAAGCGTTGAGCTGGACGAAAAAGATGCCGAAGCCGCTTTTCAGTACGGACTTGCTTTGGCCCGGGCGGGTGTCCTGGAAGAGGCAATCAAGCAGTTCAAAACAGTAACGAAGCTCGATTCGAATCATTCCGATGCTTTTTATAACCTGGGTGTGGCCTATGCAGGCCATTTGGAAGATGCTGGCAAGGCAATGGATTGTTTCGAACGGGCACTTGCCATTCAGCCGGACCATCTTTTGGCGGCCAACGGCAAAAAAATGATTCAGCAAGCCTTGGAAAAACAAGAATAACCCGAAAGGGAGATTGTCATGGAGCAGCATTCTCTTGATATCCGAACGGAGGAAGAAAATTTTATAAAAGGCCGCCACCTTGTCACCATTTTTCATAATGAGCGGAATTTCTATTCCGTCGTCAGGGTCAGGGTGGAAGAAACAAACGTCGGATATGAAGAAAAAGAAGCGGTTGTGACGGGTTATTTCCCCAAAATTCATGAACAGGAGACGTATATTTTTTACGGTGACTTAAAAGAGCACCCCAAATTCGGCCTGCAATTTCATGCGAAGCATTTTAAAAAAGATCTTCCGCAAACAAAGCAAGGGATTGTTGCCTATTTGTCCAGCGACCTTTTTAAGGGGATCGGCAAAAAAACGGCAGAGCGTATTGTAGATATACTCGGGGAAAACGCGATAACCCGCATTTTAACGGACCCTTCTTTATTGGATACGATACCAAGGATGTCTTCGGAAACAGCAAAGGATTTATATGACGCCTTGCTTGAGCACCAGGAATTGGAAAAAATCATGATCGGACTGAATCAATACGGTTTCGGACCGCAGCTGTCCATGAATATTTATCAAGTGTATAAAGAAAATGCATTGCATATCATTGAAAAAAATCCTTACCAGCTCATTGAAGACGTGGAAGGAATCGGTTTCGGCCGGGCCGATGAACTTGGTATTCAAATCGGCATAGATGGAATCCACCCTGACCGGATTAAAGCTGCGTGTCTTTATGTGCTCGAGCAGGATTGTCTGCAAAACGGCCATGTTTATTTGGAAGCGGACCAGCTGCTTGTAAAGGTCAAGAAACTGCTGGAAGACAGCCAGCCCGTGGAAATTCCGTATAATGTACTCAGCCAATACGTGATTCTGCTTGAAGAAGAGGGGAAAATCATTGGTGAAGAAAAGCGGATCTATATCCCTTCCCTTTATTTTTCGGAAATAGGGATTATCACCAATATCGAACGGTTGCTTGCGCAAAAACAATATGAAGAACAATTTCCCGAATCGGAATTTTTGCTTGCTTTGGGAGAACTGGAAGAAAGGCTTGGCATCCAGTATGCGCCCTCCCAAAGAGAAGCGATTCAAACGGCTCTAACAAGCCCGCTCATGATTTTAACCGGCGGGCCCGGGACGGGAAAAACAACGGTTATTAAGGGAATCGTGGAACTTTTTGCCGAACTGCACGGCTGCTCTCTTGATCTGCACGCTTATAAAGGTGAGCCGTTTCCCTTCGTATTGGCGGCCCCTACAGGACGGGCCGCCAAACGAATGGCGGAATCGACCGGTCTGCCGGCAGTAACGATTCACCGGCTTCTCGGAATGACGGGCCAGGAAGATATGGATGCAGACGGGGATCGGGAAATAGAAGGAAAAATCGTCATTATCGACGAGATGTCGATGGTGGACACATGGCTGGCCCATCAGCTGTTTAAAGCACTTCCGGATAATATCCAAGTCATTCTTGTCGGTGACGAGGACCAGTTGCCGTCGGTCGGTCCGGGACAAGTCCTGAAGGATTTATTAAGGTCCAATATCATTCCGACAGTAGAGCTGACTGATATTTACCGTCAAGCCGACGGATCTTCGATTATTGAACTGGCCCATACGATTAAAAAAGGAAACATCCCCGATCAAATCACCGAGCCCCAGGTCGATCGTTCATTTATTAAGTGCCATGGTTCACAAATCGGCGAGGTCGTCGAAAAGGTGGCCCAAAGCGCAGTCAAAAAAGGCTATTCTGCCAAAGATATTCAAGTGCTTGCACCGATGTACCGCGGACCGGCAGGGATTGATCAGCTAAACAAAATTTTGCAAAATGTCCTTAATCCGAAAGGAGGCAGCAATAAAAAGGAATTGTCTTTTGGGGATGTTTCCTACCGGATTGGCGACAAGGTGCTCCAGCTTGTCAACCAGCCGGAGAAAAACGTTTTTAACGGGGATATCGGCGAAATTATTTCAATTTTATATGCCAGGGAAAATGTAGAAAAGCAGGATATGATGATTGTTTCTTTTGAAGGAACAGAAGTCACATATTATCGCCAGGATTTTAACCAAATCACCCATGCTTTTTGCTGCTCCATTCACAAATCGCAAGGAAGCGAATTTCCCATCGTCATCCTTCCTGTCGTCAGAAATTACTATCGGATGCTGCGAAGAAATTTATTGTATACAGCGATCACCCGAAGCAAGGAATTTTTGATTTTGTGCGGGGAGGAAGAAGCGTTCCGAATGGGCATTTCAAGGGTGGAAGACCAAAAGAGACAAACAACACTGTTTGAAAAATTGGGGGCCCCAAAAAACTTGCCCTTGCAAGCGAATGAAACAAAAGAACAGGGAGATTTGTCGCCTGAAGAGAAGCTGTTTATGGTTGACCCAATGATCGGCATGGAAAATGTTACGCCTTATGATTTTCTTTAATCCAGCAGACAATAAAAATGTTCGGAAAGGCGGTGTTTCTTTGCGAACATTTTCTTTATTGAAGGGCAAGCCGGTGTATGATAAAGGCGGGGAACGGATCGGAGAGGTTTGCGACATTTGCATCGGAGAAGAGGGCTTGGTAACAGATCTCTTGCTGCTTGCGAAAGGTTTGATCGGAAAAAAGTACCGGCTCCCAATTCAGTCTGTTACATCGTTCGGGAATGATGGAGTCATGATCGACGGCAAAAACAGCCTGGTAAAATATAATGAGCTCGATGAAGAATTTACGATGCACCATCATCAGCCTTTATCCAAAAAAAACACCCTGTCCCAACAAGGAGACAAACTTGGCCTCCTGGATGATGTATATTTTATGGAAGAAGTGGGCACAATCGTTGGATATGAACTGACAGACGGTTTTTTTTCGGACATCACGGAGGGAAAGCGCGTCGTTCGTACCGCGAAACCTCCGGAAATCGGAAAAGATGCCATGATCGTGTCGGTAAAAACTCGACGAGGTGGAGAAGCCCATGATGAAATGTCCAAATTGCCAGAGCAAGGACCTGGGTAAAATTGGTGTCAACCAGTATTATTGCTGGAACTGTTTCATCGAGCTGTCCATTGGAAAACAAATGATATATACACACCAGGTGGAAGAAGACGGGTCTTTAAGTTCTTTGGATGATTTGTTTGATGAACAGCAACGCAAGTTGATTTAGGAAGCTGCCGTTTGGCAGCTTTCCGCTTCAACTTCCCTCCTTATTTTTCGATATTATGGTTAGAATTTGCCAAAGTCGAAAAAATAATGACAGGGAGGGGATACGCCTTGAAGGAATCACGCATACGCCTGTTGTATCAATTCGGCATGATTTTGATTGTTTTTATTCTGCTCTATTTTTTCTTATTAATTAAACCGTTGTGGGAGCCCCTCCTGAATGTTTTGTGGATCGGTGTTCTTCCCTTTGTGATCGGGGGTTTTATCGCCTATTTGCTTCACCCGCTCGTTGGGAGGCTGGAGCTGCTTGGCATGAATCGTTCCTATGCCATTCTATTCATCTATATTTTATTTTTTGGAGGAATCGGCTACGGGCTGTATTTGGGTATTCCCGCATTAATCGGGCAGATGCGACATTTTTCCGAGCATGTGCCCGAACTATTGGCGTATTACAAAGGATTAATCAGAGAATTGGATGCATCAACCTCCCGCTGGCCGGATGGCATGAAAAATGAACTGATGGCGCAGGTGGACAGTTTTGAACTTTGGATCGGGAAATTTATGGAAAAAGCCATTTCCTTTGTAGTGGGGCTCGTCAACTATGCGATTGTCCTTGCTGTTATCCCTTTTATTTCATTTTATTTTTTGAAAGATTTGGAGCGCGTAAAAACAGCAGCATGGTATATGACCCCGAAAAAATGGCGAAAAAATGCCGTGGCATTTTTATCCGCGGTCCATGTATCGCTTGGCGGGTATATTAGGGGGCAGTTGCTTGTCTGTTCCATCCTCGGCATCATTTCCAGCCTGTTGTTCTGGGTGATCGGGCTTGATTATCCAATCATACTGGGTTTGATCATCGCTTTCACAAACATTATTCCCTATTTTGGGGCCGTGATTGGAGCCGTTCCCGTTTTGGCCATAGCGCTCATGTCATCCATCAAGCAAGCTGTTTTTGCCCTGGGAATCATGGTGTTGCTGCAATTTTTGGAAGGCAACGTATTATCACCGTATATTGTCGGCAAATCGATTAATATCCATCCGCTTTTTATCATTGCTGCACTGATTATCGGCGGTGAGGCAGGCGGTATATTGGGCATGCTCATTGCGGTTCCGTTGCTGGCCGTGTTAAAAGTGGCCATCATCCATACCCGTGATTATTTGATCTATTCAAGATGAAGTCATGATTGACAAAGCGTTCATTCATTTCCTATAATTTCTGTAATAACAATAATGAAAAATCTATGATGGATCCATTCATGTTGCTGTCCATCCAAGCAGGCGAGATCTGCATAAGAGAGGAATTTCCGAGGCTGAAAGAGATTCCGGATGAAGGGCAACAATGAGCCAATCCTGAGAGCAGCTAATCCCTGCCGTAAACCGCGTTAAGGTACCAAGAGATATCAAATCAAATGAATTGTTTTGATAATCAGGGTGGTACCGTGACGAAGCTTCGCCCCTGGATGGGGAGGAGTTTTTTTTATTTTTAAAAATCGATTGGGAGGTTTTACCATGAACATGCTAACCGGAACTCAAATAAGGCAAATGTATCTGGATTTTTTCAAAGAGAAAGGCCATAAAGTGGAGCCAAGTGCTTCTCTCATCCCCCATGACGACCCGTCCTTGCTTTGGATCAACAGCGGGGTGGCGACTTTAAAAAAATATTTCGACGGCAGGGAAATTCCTGAAAATCCGCGAATTGTCAACGCCCAAAAAGCCATTCGGACGAATGATATTGAAAATGTCGGGAAAACGGCGAGACACCACACATTTTTTGAAATGCTCGGGAATTTTTCGATTGGAGATTATTTTAAAAAAGAAGCGATTGAATGGGCGTGGGAGTTTTTGACGAGCACCAGGTGGATCGGATTTGACAGTGATAAACTGTCTGTAACGATCCATCCGGAAGATGATGAAGCATTTGAAATTTGGAACAAACTTATCGGTTTGCCGAAGGAAAGAATCATCCGCCTGAAAGAAAATTTTTGGGATATCGGTGAAGGGCCGAGCGGTCCAAACTCCGAGATCTTTTATGACCGGGGGCCGGAATACGGAGATGATCCAAATGATCCGGAATTATATCCGGGTGGAGAGAACGAGCGATACCTGGAAATCTGGAATTTGGTTTTTTCCCAATTCAACCACAATCCCGATGGGACCTATACCCCGCTTCCAAAGAAAAATATAGATACGGGAATGGGGCTTGAGCGGATGGCATCCGTTGTTCAAAACGTGCCGACAAACTTTGACACGGACTTGTTTATGCCGATCATTCGGGAAACCGAAAAAATTTCCGGGCAGACATATGGGAAAATGGAAAAACAGGATACCGCCTTCAAGGTGATCGCAGATCATGTCCGGACAGTTACTTTTGCCGTATCCGACGGTGCGCTTCCTTCCAATGAGGGGAGAGGATACGTGTTAAGAAGGCTGCTGCGCAGGGCAGTCCGCTACGGTAAGGAAATCAGCATTCATAGACCGTTTATGTACAAGCTTGCACCCATTGTTGGCGAAATCATGAAAGATTACTACCCGGACGTATTAAAAAATGCCGATTTTATTCAACGCGTCATTAAAAATGAAGAGGAGCGCTTCCACGAAACATTGAATGAAGGTTTGGAGATACTTGCCTCTTTCATTAAAAAGGCGAAAGCCGAAGGAAGAGACACGATTCCCGGAGATCAAGTATTCAGATTGTATGACACGTATGGGTTTCCGTTGGAATTGACGGAAGAGTATGCAGCAGAAGAGCAGATGCAGGTTGATCATGAAGGCTTTGAAAAGGCGATGGCAAAACAGAGGGAAAGAGCCCGGTCTGCCCGCCAGGAAGCCGATTCCATGCAGGTCCAAAGCGGGGTCCTTGGCGAACTGAAGGTACAAAGCGCATTTATCGGCTATGATACGCTTCAAGTGAACTCAGTCGTTGAAGCGATTGTGAAAGAGGGTGAGCTTGTTACTGAAGCCGATGCAGGGGAAACCGTCCAAATTATTTTAAAAGAAACGCCGTTTTACGCAGAAAGCGGCGGGCAAATTGCCGATGAAGGAACGGTTGTCGGGAAAGGCCTGAAAGTGAAAATATCTGAAGTAAAAAAGGCACCGAACGGACAGCATCTTCACACCGGGTTCATAGAAGAAGGGACACTCAAAAAAGGAGATGAGGTGGTCGCCGCGGTTGATGAGCAAATGAGGCGGAAGGTGATTAAAAACCATACTGCGACTCACCTTTTGCACAAGGCGCTAAAGGATGTTCTGGGCGAACATGTCAACCAGGCGGGCTCCTATGTGGGGCCTGACCGCCTCCGCTTCGATTTTTCCCATTTTGGGGCAATTACGGAAGAAGAGCTGGAAAAAGTTGAAGCGATCGTCAATGAAAACATTTGGTCCAATCACCCTGTCAACATTTCTTATAAAAGTTTGGAAGAAGCAAAGAAGATGGGAGCGATGGCCCTTTTTGGCGAAAAATACGGAGAGACCGTCCGGGTTGTCCAGGCCGGAGACAGCCTGGAATTATGCGGCGGCTGCCACGTATCCAATACAGCTGAAATTGGACTGTTTAAAATTGTTGCTGAAAGCGGAATTGGCGCCGGAATCAGAAGAATTGAAGCCGTGACAGGCGAACATGCGTACCGCTTCATGAGCGGGCAATTAAGGAAGCTTCGCATGGTGGCCGACATGCTGAAAATAAAGCCGAACAATGTTGAGGAAAGAACCCAAAATTTGTTAAACGAACTAAAAGAGCTTCAGCGAGAAAATGAATCCCTTTCGGATAAACTGGCCCATCTGGAGGCTGGAAGTTTGCTTGGACAGGCAACTGAAATAGACGGCATCAAAGTGATCGCCAGCAAGGTGCAGGGTGCCGACATGAACACACTAAGAAGCATGGCTGACGACCTGAAGGGGCAAATCGGATCCGGTATCGTTGTACTGGGATCTGTCCAAAACGGCAAAGTAAACCTTATTGCCGCCGTTACGAAGGATTTGACTAATAAATACCATGCCGGAAAACTTGTCAAAGAAGTGGCTGCCCGCTGCGGCGGCGGAGGCGGGGGACGGCCCGACATGGCCCAGGCAGGAGGGAAAAATCCCGGCCAATTGGACGAGGCTTTATCTTTCGTCGGTGATTGGATAAAATCCATTTGATTCCAAGTCGAAATCATGTACAATGAAGACAGGTCATTCGTGAACGGCCGCATGAAAGAGGTGTTGTAAAAATGGGCTCTTTTGACGAAACGATGAGGTTCAATTTTCAAGAAGATCCGATGGACCATGATGTAAAAGGGGTTTTGCTCCATGTGTACAGGGCGCTTCAGGAGAAAGGATATAACCCCATTAACCAAATCGTCGGATATTTGCTTTCCGGGGATCCGGCCTATATTCCAAGGCATCATGACGCACGGAATCTTATGAGAAAGCTGGAACGGGACGAGATTATTGAAGAGCTGGTCAAATCATATTTATCTCAACATCGCGAGGAAAAATAATGCGCATGATGGGCCTTGATGTTGGTTCCAGGACGGTGGGAGTGGCCATTAGTGACGAAATGGGCTGGACTGCCCAGGGAGTTGAAACAATATCGATTAATGAAGAAAAAAAAATGTTTGGATTCAAGCGGATTGGTGAAATTATAAGAGAATACGGTGTCGAGAAAATCATTGTGGGCCTGCCAAAAAATATGAATAACACGATTGGGCCGCGTGGCGAGGCCTCCATGGCCTATGCTGATCTTCTCGCCAAAAAGTTTCAACTCCCGGTACTGCTCTGGGATGAACGCCTGAGTACGATAGCCGCCGAACGAGTATTGCTTGAAGCGGATGTAAGCAGAAAGAAAAGAAAAAAAGTCATCGATAAGATGGCGGCAGCCATGATCCTGCAAAGTTTCTTGGACAGCCAACAAAAATGAGGTGAAAAAATGGAAATGGATGAAAAATATTTTACTGTCGTAGATGAACAAGGAAATGAAGAATTGCATGAAATCCTTTTTACATTTGACTCCGATGAATTTAATAAGTCATATGTATTGTATTTTCCGGCAGGCGCCGACGAGGACGAAGATGATGAAATTGAAATTCATGCTTCCGCCTTTATTCCGAATGAAGAAGGCGAAGAAGGAAGCCTGCAGCCCATTGAAACCGAAGAAGAATGGGATATGATCGAAGAAATGCTCAACACTTTTTTGGCTGAAGATGAAGAGTAAATTTTTCCATGACAAACCGATCCCGTTACCGGGGTCGGTTTTATTCATTTTTTATCGCGTTAAAAATGAAAAATTCCATAATTATTGTATAATAGAAAAGGTATATAAGACAGAATACCGGGAGGGGATTCCCGTCTATGCAAGAGGGGACACAAAAACTGGATAAAGAAAAAAGGGCGGAACTGATCAGAAAAAATTTGCTTGAAAGAAGAAATGAGGCGATGATCATTAGAAAAATAGTGGCTATTATCGCCCTTATTACGGTTATATTGATGACAGCAACAGTCCTGGGAAGCATATTTTATATCAAATCTGCCTTAAAACCGGTTGATCCGGAAAACAATAAAACCGTCAAAATAGAGGTTCCGATCGGATCGTCAACCACTTCAATCGGAAAGCTGCTTAAGGAAAAAGGCATTATCAAAAATGCCACAGTATTTAAATATTACGTAAAGCTGAATAATGTTTCCGGTTTTCAGGCGGGTGTTTATGACATGGCGCCATCCATGACACTGAACGAGATATCCAAAACACTGCAAACGGGCATTTTGGCCCGGGAAGCGATTTTTAAAATTACTGTTCCGGAAGGATATCAATTGGAGCAAATTGCCGAAACGATAGAAAAACATACCGGCTACACAAAGAAAGAAATTATGGAGAAGCTGGATGATCAAGAAACGATCAAACAGTTCCAGGCAAAATATCCGGAACTGCTGACGGATGATATGTTTCACAAAAATATAAAACATCCGCTGGAAGGGTATTTGTATCCTGCAACCTATTCCTATTATGAAGAAAATCCGCCATTGGAATCAATCATTGATCCGATGATCAAAAAAACATACGGGGTAGTGGCCAAATATAATGAAAAAATGACGGAAAAAAAGGTGGATGTTCATGAATTGCTTACCTTGGCTTCTTTGATTGAAAAAGAAGCTACTGAAAAAGCCGACCGCCATCTTATTTCGAGTGTGTTTCATAACCGGATGCAAAAGGACATGCCTCTCCAAACGGACCCGACTGTATTATATGCATTGGGCAAGCATAAGGAAAGAACAATGTATAAAGATTTGGAGGTCGATTCTCCGTATAATACGTATAAAATGAAAGGCCTCCCCCCCGGCCCGATCGCCAATGCGGGAGAATCTTCCATTGAGGCAGCCTTAAACCCCGCCGAAAGCCAATATCTTTATTTCTTGGCGGAGTACGGAACAGGGGAAGTTCATTATGCCAAAACATTGGAAGAGCATAACAAGCTAAAGGCAAAATATATTACAGACAAAAGAGATTAGGACCGGAGGTTTTCCCATGAATGAATTAGTCCGACAATATGTGGAATCTTTTCTTCCTCCAAGAAATGAGCTTTTACGGGAATTGGAACGCATTGCCGAAAAAGACAATGTTCCGATTATGGAGCCAATGTCCATCAATGTCATGCTTCAAATCATGAGAATCCAAAATCCGGCACGAATATTGGAAATAGGGACGGCGATCGGATATTCCGCTTTAAGGATGGCTTATGCCCTGCCTGCAACAAAGATTGTCACGATTGAACTGGATGAACAGAGGGCAAAGGAAGCTATACAAAACTTTCAGCGTGCAGGCCTGGAAGCAAGAATTGCATTGCTTGGGGGAAATGCGTTGGAATTGTTTGATGAGGCGGCGGCATTTGGTCCATACGATGCCATTTTCATCGATGCAGCGAAGGGTCAATATATGAATTTTTTTAACATGTACAGCAAATTGTTGACAAATAATGGTTGTGTCTATTCAGACAACGTTTTATTCAAGGGACTTGTTGCAGAAGAATCTGTTGAAAATAAACGGCTGAAAGGAATTGTAAAAAAGTTGAAGGAATATAATCAGACGTTAATGGAAAAAACAGACTTTATAACGACCATTATTCCGGTGGGTGACGGGCTTGCAGTCAGCAAAAAAATCGGTTTTCACCGTTCAGGGTAAATTTCCTTGAACAAAAGTCATTTTTATATTACGATAGCATAGATAATATATAGAAATGGGCAGGAAACGCAGGCGCGCCATTCATTTGGCGCGCTGTCATGTATTAAAAGGACCATTTCCCGGATACAAAGGGAAATGACATGAATAAGGAGTGAGGGTTATGGCAACGGAAAAAGTATTTCCTATGACAAAAGACGGAAAAGAAAAGCTTGAAAAAGAACTTGAATATTTAAAATCTGTAAGACGAAAAGAAGTCGTCGAACGGATCAAGGTCGCAAGGAGTTTCGGGGATTTATCCGAAAACTCGGAGTATGATTCGGCGAAAGAAGAGCAGGCCTTTGTGGAAGGGCGAATTACCACGTTGGAGAACATGATCCGCAATGCGAAAATCATTGAGGATGATGAGTTGAATTCCGATCTGGTAACGCTCGGAAAAACGGTGACATTTGTTGAACTGCCCGATGGTGATGAAGAGACATATACCATTGTCGGCAGTGCAGAAGCGGATCCATTTGAGGGAAAAATATCAAATGACTCCCCGATTGCCAAAAGCTTAATCGGCCAAAAGGTCGATGATGAAGTAACCGTCCAAACGCCGGGCGGTGAAATGAGGGTTCGAATCGTATCTATCAAATAAGGAAAGCACGGCAGCCAAAAAAATGGCGGGCCGTGTTTTTTTTGGAAGATCAGCAAAGTATAAATGGGCAGTTTGCCAATTTAATCAAATCCAACCTCTCACCACTCACTTCTCCGAAAGAACGCCTCAGCGTTTTTTCTTAAATTAAATGGTTATCACAAGGTTTCCGCGGCAACAATGGGGATGAGGTGCTTTACCATGAAAAGACGGATTCTTGTGATGGCCATTGCCATATTTTTTATGTTTACGGTGTTGCTGGGCAGGCTCATGGAAATACAATTGTTTCAGACGGAGCATTTTTCAAAGCATCGTGTGAATCTGATCAAGGAAAGTGTCAAACAGCGGACATTGGAGCTTGTGCTTGATGACGGGCGGGGACAATTTTTGGATTCGGAGGGAAACCCGCTCTCAGTTGAAAAGAAACCCGTTCTCGTACTGTTCCCTTTCATAAACACAATTGATTGGAAAAGCGGGGAATTGGCCCGGATATTGAATATTCCGCAGGCGGAACTGGAAAGGCAGGTGGCCAATGCCAAGGAACCGTTTGTTGCCGGATTGGACCAGCCATACATATTGACGGAAGAGCAAAAGAAACAAATAGAACGTCTGCGTGTGCCGGGTGTTTTTGCCGTGGAAAAACAATTTCCCGCTGCCAAACCGCTGGCCGGACAGTTTATCGGCGTTTACGGTGAAAATGAAAAAATGTTTAAAGGGCGTTATCCAAAAAAGGACAGAACGAATATAAAACTCGGAATTACGGGTTTGCAATACCATTTTGATGAATTTTTGCTTCCCGAACGAGAATCAAAACTTGTTTACCATGTGGACGGTCTCGGTCACCCGTTATTCGGTATTCAGGTAAAATATACGGGAGACGGAAACCCTTTTTATCCTTTGCAAGTGAAGACAACCATCAAGCGCGCCTATCAGGAAAAGATAGAAGAATTGCTTGATCTTCATTACATTCAAAAAGGCGGGGCCATTTTGCTTGATGTACAGACAAATGAAATTTTGGCTGCAGCCTCCCGGCCTCATATCAATCCGAAAAACCCATACTCGGATGAAGGTTCGGTGAATTGGATGTTCAAGCAGCTCATCCCCGGATCGGTGTTTAAAACAGTGGTAGCGGCTGCAGCAATAGAAGAAGGGCTTGTCAAGGAAGAAGAAATATATCATTGCGATGAAGGTCTCAGGGGGGAAGCCGCCAACAGACAACTGGGCAATTTGAATTTTGAAGACAGCTTTGCCCAAAGCTGCAACATCGCCTTTGCGGAACTCGCATGGAAATTGGTTAAAGAAGACCCGGCGAAGTTGGAGAAATATGCCAGGAAAATGGGTGTTATCGATTCTGTCGCTTGGGAAGACAAACTTTTCCATATAGAGCATTTTCGGCAATTTGGCCATGATGAAGGGAGAATATTTGCAGATGAAAAGAGCAAACGTGACCGAAATTACGTTTTTCAAACCGGGATTGGACAGCAGGAGGTTCGCTTATCACCCGTTTCGGTGGCAAACATGATGGCCACAATTGCCCGCGGGGGTAAAAAGATGACTGTCAAGGCAGTCTCGGAAATTCAATACGGGAACGGAACAGTTATGGCCAAATTTGACCAAAAGAGATTAAAAGGGGAGGAATTGGCTCCCTATACCGCGATCCAACTACAACGGCTTTTAAGGAAGGTCGTTACAGAGCCAAACGGAACCGGGAATGTATTCCAAAACCTGCCTTATGAAGTGGCAGGCAAAAGCGGAACCGCCGAAACAGCCAGGATGAAGGATGGGGAGCAGCTTCACAATAAATGGTTTGCAGGCTATTTTCCATTTGACAATCCGAAATATGCTCTTGTAGTTGTCAATTTGGATGTCCCTCCAAATGAAGGGGGGATCAATAAGCTGTTCGCTGATATCGTTTCCATGATTTACGAGGAAAATCAGGTTCATGCGAATTTTTCTCCAAACCAATAAAAATAATTCACGTACATCCCGGGCCATGATATGATATTGTCAATGAGAAACGGAGGGATATTATGCCGGTTGACTTTAATCAGCGTTCACGGTCTGAACTCAGGGCAAAAAGAAGAAAGACAAACATCATTTTAAATACGCTTATTGCGATCGTTATCATCCTTATTCTCATTGTGGGCGGAAGAATTTTTTTCGGCGGAGACAACCCGAATGAACCGGATGTGGCTGCTAACCCGCCGGACTCCAAAAAGATAGCGGATCAGGAGAAAAATGATCAAACAAAAAAATCATTAAATGAAGAAAATGAAGCGCCAAAAGAATCCGAGGAGGAACCGGAAGAAAAGATTGAAAAGGAAAGTGATGAACCGAATGTAGAAAAGGTCATCATTGATCCGAATTGGGAACCGGTCGGGACGGAGCAGACCAACGGTCATCAGCCATCATACAACAAAGGTACAGTGGATTGGAACGAAAAGTTAAAGGCAGTTTCCCATGCTGTCGACATTCCGGAAGACAACATGATTCTGTGGTGGATTGAAGGCGGGGAAGACCGTCAAAATCAGGCCATCGCCACTGTGTCAGCCAGGGGCAGTGAAGATACATACAGAGTCTTTATAGAATGGGTCGATGGTGAAGGCTGGAAGCCGACTGAAGTAAAAAAATTAATACAAAATGATAAAAAACAATAGACAGGCGGGAGTCATGTTTCCATGAAAATAGGAATTATCGGGGCAATGGAAGAAGAAGTTGCCTTATTGCGAAATAAGATGGACAATGCAAAGACGGATGTAATTGGCGGCTTTGAATTTACGGAAGGGCTTCTTGAAGGAAAAGAGGCCGTATTGTTAAAATCTGGCATTGGAAAAGTTAATGCAGCCATGTCGGCGGCGATTCTTTTGGAAAAATACAAACCTGATCTGGTCATTAACACCGGATCTGCCGGGGGATATAATCCGGACCTAAACATCGGGGACCTGGTCATTTCGGATGAGGTGCGCCACCATGACGTGGATGCGACTGCATTCGGTTACGAGTATGGGCAGGTGCCGCAGATGCCGGCTGCTTATAAAGCTGACCCGGCATTAATGGAAGCGGCCCTTAAAGCAGCGGAAAAAATTATGGGAATACGTACAGAACAAGGGTTGATCGCAACAGGGGATTCGTTCATGAGCGACCCGGAAAAGGTTGCATTTGTCCGGGGGAAATTTCCGGATCTCCAGGCGGTTGAAATGGAAGGGGCCGCCATTGCACAAGCTGCCTTTCAGTTTAAAACGCCTTTCGTGATTATTCGGTCATTATCTGACATTGCCGGAAAAAAATCTGAAATATCATTTGATCAATTCATTGAAAAGGCATCGGCCAATTCCGCTGCACTTGTCATTGAAATGATCAAGATTTTGTAAAAGGAAATCGGGGACAGATCCAAAGGACCGCCCCGTTTTTTTATGCTTAAAAGCTGTTTTCCATACTTGTTTAAAAAACGAAGTGAATGTTGCAATCAGGCCTATTTTGCCAGGACAAGCAAGTGTCTCCCCAAATACACATATACTTGTTGTAAGTCTTAAAAAAATGGGGGTGAGGAATTGTCCGGAATCTTGACGGCAATCGGCCTGTTATGGAAAGAACTTATTTTTTTAGTCTCATACGTAAAGAATAATGCATTTCCTCAGCCGCTTTCTCCTGAAGACGAAAAAAAATATTTAAAAAGAATGGAAGCCGGAGATGAAGAAGCTCGAAATATTCTAATAGAGCATAATCTTCGGCTTGTCGCCCATATCGTCAAAAATTTTGAAAATACAGGGGAAGACTCCGAAGACTTGATCTCAATCGGTACGATTGGATTAATCAAGGCAATTGAGAGCTATTCCACTGGTAAAGGAACAAAATTGGCAACTTATGCCGCGCGCTGTATAGAAAATGAGATTCTCATGCATTTGCGTGCGCTGAAAAAAACAAAGAAAGACGTATCGCTCCATGACCCCATAGGCCAGGACAAAGAAGGAAATGAAATTTCCCTGATGGATGTGTTGAAATCTGACGCAGAAGATATTTTTGAAACGATACAGCTTAATATGGAACTTGAGAAGGTAATGGCATATATTAATGTTTTGGATGAACGGGAGAGAGAAGTCATTATCGGCCGATTCGGCTTAAATCTTGAGAAGGAGCGGACCCAAAGGGAAATAGCAAAAGAATTGGGGATATCCAGAAGTTACGTATCCCGGATAGAAAAAAGAGCTTTGATGAAAATGTTTCACGAATTTTACCGGGCGGAAAAAGATAAAATGAATCAGATTAAAAAGAAAGGCGAGCATTCATAAGTAAATACCAGGGAAGGGTGATCATCATCAATCATCCCGATGCCGATCATTTCATTGAATATAAG
The DNA here is from genome assembly GCF_047228825.1 of Siminovitchia jepli. NCBI lineage: Bacteria > Bacillati > Bacillota > Bacilli > Caryophanales > Bacillaceae > Siminovitchia > Siminovitchia jepli. The sequence goes on along the minus strand of NZ_JBFEGN010000005.1, from coordinate 45,550 downwards.
CTGGAAGTGGAAAGGATGATTTATGAGGGAGGAGGTGTTTTTGAGGAATTGCCGATTAGGACAGACGCCCTTTATGACAGCAGGAAACCGGAAAATGCAAGCGGATAATGCACATGCACAATAAAAAAGCCAGTTCGCACTTCATGTCGCGCAACTGGCTTTTTGTTATATCTTTTTTAGGGTAAAAGTACTGATCATCAGAAAGGACAGTATAAGGGTAATAAATAAAAATGATGAGGGCGGTAAATAGGGAACGGCTAAAAAGCTCAATGTCAGCAGGCAGCCCGCGGCAGTAATGGGGAGCCCCGTAAAGTAACAATTGTTCTCGGTTATGTTAAATCTGGCAAGTCGGAATGCCCCGCAGCCAATGTAAAAAACCGTAAAAAATATTCCCGGAAAACCAAACAAATTCAAAATTCCTTGGTATAATAGCAAGGCGGGAGCAACACCGAACGAAATAATGTCACTCATTGAATCCAGCTGTTTTCCCAAGTCCGATTCAATATGCAGTTTTCTGGCTGCCATTCCATCAAAACGATCGGTCAAAGCGGCGACAAAGATAAGTAAAAGGCTTAAGTGGAGTTGGCCGTTTATGCCGGCAATAATGGCAAATCCCCCAAGGCCCAAATTGATCAAGGAAAGCACATTGGCAACTTGGGACTTTAATTTTTTTATTGTATGATCGACGACTTCTGATAAAAACATAGGTGGTTCCCCCTTTTTTAATAAGCCTTTTTATTATATCATTATATGGTTTCTATAACAGAAAGTTAAGAAGAATTTTGTTTGGAGGTATTTTTTGTTGAGGGCGAGACTGTATCGCTTTTTCATTGAGTTATCGAACGGGCCTTTGACTTCCAGGGCACTTAAAAGGTTTTCATGTTCCCGGTTAAGCAGGCCATTCATTAAATCATATGCGAGGTTTTATCGGATTAATCATGAAGAAATGTTGGAAGATATAGCCCAGTACCCGAACTTGCATGCTTTTTTTACAAGGAAGCTTAAGGCGGCGGTACGCCCGGTTGACCGGAGACCTGACATCGTTACGAGTCCCGTGGATGGTGTTTTGGAGGAAGTCGGGTTGATTCATCCGACGAAGGAAATTATAGTAAAGAATAAAACTTATTCGGTTTCCGAAATGCTTGGGAGCAAAGAAAAAGCAGAAAAATATTCGGGCGGCATTTTCATGATCATTTATTTGAGCCCTTCCCATTATCACAGGATCCACAGTCCGGTCAATGGAAAAGTGGCGGCCGTTTATTCCAGGGGAAGCAGGTCTTACCCGGTAAACCGGTTCGGGTTAAAATACGGCAAGTCGGCGTTGTCGAAAAATTACCGGGTCATTACAGAAATGATGACGGATGGCGGATCAGTCGCCATGATAAAAGTGGGGGCCATGTTCATCAATTCGGTCATCGTGACAAATCACAACAAAATGTGGCAAAAAGGGGAGGAAGTGGCCTATTTTTCGTTCGGATCTACGGTAATCCTGTTGTTTGAAAAAAACAGATTCAAACTGAATGATAAGATCAAGCCGAAATTCGAGGTAAAAATGGGAACCCCGATCGGACAATTTCATTCCGATAAAAATCATTAAGCACCTGAGAACAGCAGGTGCTTAAACATCATAGGAACTCAACATGATACTTCTATTTGCGAGGCCAATGAACGCCGCTTGATTTCCAATTCCATCAACGTAATGAAATCACGGTTTAAGTTTAATTTTTTTGCCTTAAAATACGTTTCGATCAATAGTTCATCTGACAACTTTTTCACCGCTCCACCTCCAGAGGAATTCAAGTTCTAAAGTTGTTGTTTCAAGAATACACTAGTACATTGAATGCTATATTCACTTTAACAAATAAAAGGCGTTGGAACAAGCGTTCCTTTATCCACAACCGGCGGTGGATAAACTGTTGTTAATTTGTTTATAAGATTTAACAACCTTGCCAAGGAAACCTTTTTTCTGTTTATAAAGTTACCCACAGTTTGAAAGTTGCTGTAATTTGTCGAAAAATTTCATCCGTTTTTTTGCCGTTTGTTACATTTTGAAAGAAGCATAAAGATTATATATGATGAACATATGAAAAGAAATAACGAGGTGCACGCATTTGTTAAAACAATTTTTGCCAAACGAGTACTTAAAAAGCATATTTCATTTACAGCCAGAAAAATTGAAAGACCAGGGTATAAAGGGAATTATTACAGATTTGGACAATACCCTTGTTGAGTGGGACCGTCCAAATGCCACACCGAGACTTGTGGACTGGCTGGAAGAGATGAAAAGAAATAACATGAAAATAACGATTGTATCGAATAATAATCAGAGCCGTGTGAAAGCTTTTTCGGAACCGCTAAGTATACCATTTATACATAAAGCAAGAAAACCATTGGGCTCCGGGTTCAGGAAGGCTGCAAAAGAAATGGGGCTGTCCAGGGAAGAAACCGTCATCGTGGGCGATCAGCTTTTAACAGATATATTTGGCGGAAACCGCGCCGGTTTTTACACGATCCTTGTCGTTCCTGTAGCACAGTCGGATGGATTTTTTACCCGATTTAACCGGATGATTGAAAGAAAAATTATGGCCAGCTTAAAACGAAAAGGGCTGATTCAATGGGAGGAAGAGATGTGAATCACGGCAGTGACATGCATTGCGTAGGCTGCGGAGCAGCAATTCAAACTGCGGAACCCGGAAAAGTGGGTTATACGCCCCCTTCCGCATTGGAAAAGGAAGAAATCATCTGCCAAAGATGTTTCAGGTTAAGACATTATAACGAGGTGCAGGACGTTTCCCTGAATGACGATGATTTTCTGCACATATTGAACGAGCTTGGGAGAACGGACAGCTTAATTGTAAACATGATAGACATTTTTGATGTAAATGGAAGCTGGCTTCCCGGCTTGCAGCGATTTATCGGAAATAACCCGATCATGCTGATTGGAAATAAAGTGGATTTGCTGCCGAAATCGACGAACAAATCAAAACTCGCATTATGGCTGAAGAAAGAAGCGAAGGAAATGGGGCTCAATCCCATCGATGTACTGCTCGTCAGTTCGGCAAAAGGATTTCAAATCAGGGAAGCCATGGAACAGATCGAAAAATTCCGGAATGGGAAGGATGTATATGTTGTCGGATGCACCAATGTAGGGAAATCGACTTTTATCAACCGCATCATCAAGGAAACTGCCGGGGAAGAAAATGTGATTACCACTTCTCCGGTTCCCGGCACTACATTGGACATGATCAATATTCCGCTGGAGGACGGCAAACATCTCGTCGATACCCCGGGCATCATCAATGATCATCAAATGGCCCATTTTATCGGGAAAGAAGATTTGAAGGCCATTACGCCAAAAAAAGAAATCAAGCCGCGGGTCTATCAATTGAACGAGAGACAGACCCTTTTTTTCGGCGGGCTTGCCCGCCTTGATTATGTAAAGGGCGGACGGAGACCGCTTGTCTGTTATTTGGCGAACAGCTTGGATATCCACCGCACAAAACTTGAAAAAGCGGATGAATTGTATAAGGCCCATGCCGGAGAGCTGCTGCAGCCTCCGGGCAAGAAAAGCCTTGAAACATTTCCGGAACTAGTCCGCCACGAATTCAAGATTAAAAAAGAAAAAATGGATATCGTGTTTTCGGGCCTTGGCTGGGTAACTGTCAACGAAGGCGCGGTTGTAGCGGCATACGCTCCGAAAGGCGTTGGCGTCATGCTTCGTAAATCACTCATTTAATCGGGAGAGGAAGGGTTGGACTGTGAAGAAATTATATGGAATTATCGGGGATCCGGTCAGTCAATCATTATCACCGCAAATGCACAATCAAGAATTTGAGAAATTGGGAATCGCCGCTTATTATCACCCTTTTCGGATTGCTAAAAAGGATTTGCCTTCCGGGATCGAGGGAATGAAAGTGATAGGCGTCCAAGGATTCAACGTAACGGTACCCCATAAAGTGGCTGTCATCCCGCTTCTTGATGAAATAGACCCGCTTGCGCAAAAAATAGGGGCTGTCAATACGGTTGTACGGCAGGATGACAAATTTGTCGGGCATAACACGGACGGCTTGGGATTTGTAAGGGCGCTGCAAATGGACTGGAAAGAAGATTTGGCAGACGAACCGGCCCTTATCATCGGAGCCGGAGGAGCGGCACAGGCCATTTACTTTTCGCTGCTTTCGGCCGGCGTCAAACATATCGACATATGCAACAGGACCATTGAAAAGGCGAAAAAAATAATTAAATCCAGCCCATATGAGGCCAGTTCCCGCGCGCTGACCCTTGAAGCAGCCGAAAAGGAAATGGGGAACTATTCTTTAGTCATCCAGACGACATCGATCGGAATGGCTTCAACCGAGGGCAAAAGCCCCGTTTCGCTCGACAAGTTGACGGCCGGTGCCTTTGTATCCGATATTATTTATAACCCTGGACGAACGGCATTTTTAAAGCAGGCAGCCCGTAAAGGGGCAAAAACGCAAAACGGGGTTGGGATGCTCGTCCATCAAGGTGTGCTCGCGTTTGAAAAATGGACAGGCATCACACCCGATGCAGGCCGGATGGCCGAGGTTGTGAAAGCACATATGGGAGGATAATATGTTAACAGGAAAACAAAAACGTTTTTTACGATCAAAGGCACACCATCTCCACCCTATATTTCAGGTTGGAAAAGGCGGTGTGAATTTGAATATGATCAAACAGATTAACGAAGCATTGGAAGCCCGTGAGCTGATCAAAATCAGTGTTCTGCAAAACTGTGAAGAAAACAGGGAGACGGTGGCAGCCGCCATTATCGAAAGCACCGGTGCTGAACTTGTCCAATTGATCGGAAAAATCATCATCTTATATAAAAAATCGAAGGAAAACAAAACGATAGAATTGCCAGGTTAACTGTAAAGGGTGACAGCATGAAAAGAAAAGTCGGGATTTTGGGAGGGACATTTGATCCGCCTCATCTCGGGCATTTAATCATAGCCAATGAAGTGCTTGATCAATTGGGGCTGGATGAAGTAAAATTCATGCCAAATCAGGAGCCTCCCCACAAAACAAGAAATACAGGAACGAATGCGTCGGACCGTTTAAAAATGCTGGAACTTGCCATTGAAGACCACCCGAAGTTCTCATTGGAAACAATTGAATTGGAACGTCAGGGACGTTCATATACGTATGACACGATGAATGAATTAAAAGAAAAAAATCCGGACGTTGATTTTTATTTTATTATCGGTGCGGACATGGTGGAGTACTTGCCGAACTGGCATAAAATTGATGAACTCGTAAAATTTGTTCGATTCGTTGGTACGAACCGCCCCCATTTCCGGCTGGCAACACCGTACCCAATTCAATATGTCAAAGTTCCGCAGGTAGACATATCTTCCTCCTTGATTCGAAACCGGATAAAGACAGGAAAATCGGTAAAATATTTATTGCCTGACAAGGTGATTCGTTATATGGAGGGGAATCGGTTGTATGGATCGTGAAAAAGCTTTACAAATCGTTCAAAAAAGAATATCGGGCCCAAGGTTTGACCATACGGTCCGCGTGCTTGAAACCGCGCTGGACTTGGCGAAACAATATGGTGCGGATGAGAAAAAAACAGAGATCGCAGCCATTTTTCACGATTATGAGAAGCACCGGCCGGTTAGTGAATTACAATCGATCATTGTGGAAAAGAAACTTGATTCACGATTGTTGGATTACCATTCGGAGCTATGGCATGGGCCGGCGGCCGCGTTCATCGTTCAAGAGGAGTTGGGCATTCGCGATGATGACGTGAGAAATGCCATCCGCTATCACACAACCGGAAGGGCAGGCATGTCATTATTGGAAAAGATCATTTATTTGGCTGACTATATAGAGCCGGGGCGCCAGTTTCCCGGATTGGAAGAAGTCAGGGATCTTGCCAAAACGGATCTCGATTTGGCTTTGAAAAAAGCCATTGGCAACACAATCAAATTTTTGATCGATAAATCAGCCCGAATTTTTCCGGATACATTTGAGGCCTATAACGACTTGGTAAAATAAAAAGGAGGAATTCCGATTTTGGATGCAAAATCAATATTGAAAGCTGCGTTTATGGCAGCAGATAATAAAAAAGCGGAAGATATTGTTGTTTTGAATATGCAGGGCGTTTCATTGATTGCCGATTATTTTCTCATTTGTCATGGCAGCTCGGAAAAGCAGGTGCAGGCCATCGCCAGGGAAGTAGTCCGCTCTGTCGAAGAAAAGGGCTTGGACATTAAAAGAATTGAAGGCATGGACGAAGCCAGATGGGTCCTTATAGATATGGGTGACGTCATTGCCCACGTTTTCCACAGGGATGAAAGAAATTACTATAATTTGGAGCGGCTTTGGGGAGACGCGCCATTGGAAAACATTCAAAAGGAAATTTCTCCGTGAGCTATGAACAATTTTCCTGTATTTATGACCGTTTAATGAATGATGCTCCGTATGACAAATGGGTTGAATATGTCCACAAAGAAAAAAGCCGGTTTCAAGTTTCCGGAAATCGGCTGCTCGATTTGGCCTGTGGTACAGGGGAGTTATCCATCAGGCTGATCAAGGATGGATTTCAGGTTACGGGCGTTGACCTGTCCGACAGCATGTTGGTTATGGCTGCCTCCAAGGCAGCCGAAAAAGGGGTTCAACTGCCTTTGTTTCAGCAGGACATGAGCAAGTTGGAAGGCCTGCCTGCCTTTGATTTCATCACCATTTTTTGTGATTCCTTAAACTACTTGCGTTCGGAACACCAGGTTAACGAAACATTCAGGCGTGTGCATAGCCATTTGGAAAATGGCGGGCTTTTCATGTTCGATATCCACTCCATGTTCCAAATATTTCACGGGTTTTCGAACAGGACATTCACATTCAATGAAAAGGATATTTCATACATTTGGCATTCTTATCCCGGAACAGCCCGCCATTCTATTGAACATGAACTCACTTTTTTTGTTTTGGATCATAAGACAGGCCAATATGACCGGATCGATGAGTGGCATTATCAGCAGACGTATCCGATTGAACAATACAGGGCTTGGCTGGAAGCGGCCGGATTCGATGTTCTTCGGGTAACAGCCGACTTTTCAGATGATCCCCCGGTAGAAACGTCGAAAAGGATCTTTTTTACATGCAGAAAACAATAAACGCAGAAGCAATGCCGATTGCATATGATCGGCATTCTTCCCCAATGGCAAGAAAGGATTGCCAGAATGTTAAAAAGCATATAAAATATACATTAAGAGAAAAATGCCTTCTCAATCACATCCGCTTCTGCCGCGAATTTTTTATGGGTTGCCCGGAAAAGCTTTTCAAACATATCTCCGGTTTCCCGCTGCAACACATCGATTCCTTCTCCGGTGATTCCGCCCTTCACACACACTTTTTCCTGCAAAGCCGGCAAAGAATAATAACCTTTTTTCAACAATTCACCCAGCCCGGCCAGCATGCTTTCAGATAGTATTGTCGCCGTTTTTTCATCAATATTTGTCTCTTTGACTGCTGCATCAATCAGCTTTCTTGTTAAATAGCAATAAAAAGCAGGCCCGCAGCTGACAATATCCGAAGCAACCCGAACGATGCTTTCATCAATTTCCACCGGGACTGACACCTTCGAAAACATTTCTTTCAAAATGACCCGCCACGGATCTTTGCATCCCTCTCCAAAGGTTAAAAGCGAAACGCCCGACAGTGCCCTGTTTGTAATGCTTGGTATGACTCTTGCACAGGAAGATGCGACGGACTTTTCCAGCCACTTCACCTCAATCGGGCTCGTGATCGAGACGAGGCACTTTTCCCCGGTAAAAAACTTCCGATTCTCCTGAATGACTTTCACAATATCAAGAGGTTTTACACAAATAAAGATTAGCTTCGCTTCGTTTATTACTTCATCCGGCCTTTGAGCCACGGTGATTTCTTCATAGCTGGTTTGCAGCTTGTAAGCTTTTCCGATTGTCCTGTTTGTGATGATCAATTCTGAAGGAGAAACCGCTCCGCCATTGATTAAGGCCTCTGTAAGAATGGTTCCCATATTGCCGGTTCCTATGATGCCAACCTTCATGCTGTTCCCCCCTTCACATTTACTATTCCTGACACTATATGCTCAACCGTAAAAAAATATGCTTTTTAGAGAAAGGCGGTAAATAAGTTGCTCTTTTTGGAAAAATATAAAACCATTTTGATTGCAGGGGCTGCCATGGCCATCGGACTTTTTCTATTCATCAGCAAGCCCAAAGAGGAACCCGTCGCCCAAAGCGAAATTCCTTTATTTGAAGAACCACAAGTTCAGGATGCTGGATCGGCCGCGCCGGAAGAAGGAAACGAGCCGATGTATGTGGATGTAAAAGGGGCCGTTAAAACGCCGGGGTTGTATCGGGTGGAAGAAGGGGACCGCATGATTGATGCCATCACTCTTGCCGGAGGCTTGACCGATAAGGCGGATGAGAAGCAGTTAAATTTTGCACAAAAGGTGCATGATGAAATGGTCATTTATGTTCCGGAAAAAGGGGAAAAGCCTGAGGATTATCCCCAAACCGGCCAGCAGAGCGGAGGAAGCCAGGCTGCCAGCGGGCAAGAGGGCGGCAAAGTCAATATTAATAAAGCCGATGCCTCCCAGTTGGAAACGCTGCCAGGCATAGGGCCTGCCAAGGCGAAAGCCATCTTGGATTATCGCGAACAGCAGGGAGGTTTTAAACAAGAGGAAGATTTAAAAAATGTTTCGGGAATTGGGGAAAAAACGTTTGAAAAGCTGCAGGATTCCATAACGGTCCGTTGACTTGTCCGGTGATGTGCGGATACACTTAAGAAAATCATTCATGAAAGATATGAGGGGAAAGGGAGAAAAAGATGGAAAGAATTTCTTGGAAACAATATTTTATGGCCCAAAGCCATTTATTGTCTTATCGGAGCACCTGTACAAGACTCACGGTCGGTGCCACGATTGTCCGCGATAACCGCATCATTGCCGGCGGTTATAATGGTTCGATTGCCGGAGGTGTCCACTGTATAGACGAAGGCTGTTACGTAATCGACGGGCACTGTGTCCGGACAATCCATGCAGAAATGAACGCTATTATCCAATGTGCCAAGTTTGGGGTTGCCACTGCAGGTGCGGAAATATATGTGACACATTTTCCATGTCTTCAATGTGCGAAAGCAATTATCCAGGCTGGTATCAAGTCAGTCTATTACGCTGAAAATTATCGGAACCATCCTTACGCGGTGGAACTGTTTGGACAGGCAGGGGTTCATGTTGAACAAGTGCCCCTCAATAAAAAGATCTTTTTGGCATTTGCCAATGACGAAGGGGAAGCTTGACAGCTTCTCCCCCAAAAACAAAAAGGAATGGGGAATTCATGGCTGGTCAATGGATATTTTTCGCAATGTCAGCGCTCGCCGGCATTTTGCTCGCTTTGGAAAACCATTTTCTCGTTTATATCATTACCGCTTTGATTGCGGCCCGAATTTTTTTCACCCGGAATCGCCATGTTCTCATTTTTGCTGCGGGATCCTTTCTGTTTTGTTTTCTTGCAGCCGAAAAAGCAAAATCCCTTCATGTGACACACTTCGCCTCCCCGGGCACTGTCCATCTTTCGGTTACCTTCAAGCAGCCCCCGCAAATCGACGGCAACCGAATGACTGCCGTCACGACAACTCCTGAACAGGAAAAACTGATGCTAACCTATACGATTAAAAGCGAAGCGGAAAAAAATCAATTTCAACAGCTTTTGCAGGCTGGTACAGCCTGCAACTTAAGCGGTACGCTCAGCCGGCCCCAGCCCAAGAGAAACATGCATGCTTTTCATTATGAGCAATTTTTAAAGAGGAAAAACATCCACTGGCTTTTTGAGCCGGACAGCATCCCGCTGGCTGATTGTCAACCTTCTTCTTTTTCATTACTGTATTTCCTGGAAAATTTGAGAAGTGATGGGATTAAGCGGATCAATGCGATTTTCCCGGAAAGGCTTGCGGCATATGGAGAAGCCTTGATATTTGGAGATAGGAGCTCCATTTCTGAAGAGGCGAATGAAGGATACAGAAGGCTCGGAGTCATTCATTTGCTCGCCATTTCGGGCCTGCACGTAGGCTTGATTGCAGGCGCTTCCGTTTTTTTGCTGCTTCGGGCAGGATGGACCCGGGAAACCGTGTATGGGGTCATGTACATTTGGCTTCCGTTATACGGCTTTTTAAGTGGCGGAAACCCGCCTGTTGTGAGGGCTGTGCTGATGGCACTATTGATTTTTTCTGCCAAAAGCTGGCGGCTGCCGCTGTCGACGCTGGATGCTTTTTCAATCAGCTTTTTGCTTTTTTTATTGTTTGACCCTTATTTGGTTTACGATATTGGGTTTCAGCTCTCATATGCCGTCAGCTTTGGGATCATTTTATCGGTTTCTCTTTTTCGGCATCTTCCTTCCTTTTGGCAGACGCTTCACATTTCGATGGTTTCCACGCTAAGTTCCCTGCCTATTCTTTCTTTCCACTTTCATGAGTTTTCTGTGATCAGTTTGCTTGCCAATCTTGTTTTTATCCCTTTTTACACACTATTCCTTCTGCCCGCTGTTTTTTTGCTGTTTTTCTTGAGCTTTATCCTTCCGCCTGTTTCCGCGCATCCCGCTTTTTTATTGGAAAAAGTGTTGGCAGTATCGGAAAGTGCAGCCATTTGGGCAGGTTCTTTTCCGTTTGCAACCGTATTGACAGGGAAGCCTTCCATCATCGGTGTCATTTTGATGGCTGGCGGTGTTTTGCTTTACTTTCTGCTGGCTGAAAGAAAATACCATCCCGCCTTGTCGGCTGTGCCGATTGTTTTGGTCCTTTTCATCCATTGTTTTGCCATCCGTTTTTCACCATACGGGGAGGTTGTTTTTATTGATGTCGGACAGGGGGACAGCATATTGATAAGGCTTCCATATAACCGGGGCACGTACTTGATTGATACCGGCGGCCAGCTTTTTTTTCCAACGGAAGAATGGCAGAAAAGAAAAAAGACATTTCAAGTGGGAACAGATATTTTGCTTCCGGTGTTAAAAAGCCATGGGATCAATCGGATTGACAAGCTTATTTTAACCCACAGCGATGCAGACCATATTGGGGCCGCAAAGGAACTCATCGGGAAAATGTCAATCGGGAAAATATACATTACTCCAAGGTCATGGGAAAAACCGCTTATGCTGGAGACAGTCCGGCTGGCAAAGGAGAAAAACATCGCTGTAAGGGAAGTAAAGGCTGGATTCGGCTGGAAAAATAAATCAGGTACATTCCAATTTATTTTTCCATTCGATGAGGAATACGAAGGGAATAATGACTCGCTCGTTTTATACGGACGATTTGGCGGCATGACATGGCTGTTTATGGGGGACGCTGAAAAAGAGGCAGAAGAGGAATTATTATCCGCTTATTCCACTCTCCATGCGGATGTCATCAAAGTCAGCCATCATGGAAGCAGAACCTCGTCGACGCAGTCTTTTATAGAACAGGTACAGCCGCAATACGCAGTTATTTCCGCAGGGCTGAACAACCGGTACGGCCATCCGCATCCGGAAGTTTTGGACATTCTTGAGAACAACGGCGTCCGTGTTTACCGTACGGACCGGCAAGGTGCCGTCCATTTTATATTTGGGCGCGCCAGCAAGGGAACCTTTAAGACTGTTTTGCAATATGATATTACAGAAAATGATGTTCTGCATAAAAAAAACAAACGAGAATAAAGAAGAAGCTTGCATGGTGCAAACTTCTTCTTTATTCTCGCTATTTTCCAAGCACTTCAATGACTGTTCCAATCACAAAAATCGCTGTAAAGAATACAAATGACACTATAAACCCGACTCCGGAATCGATCGCATCATTTCTTTTTGATTGAACATTCTGTTCAAATTCAAATTCTTTCACAACTACCCCTCCTGTTTCCACTTTAGTATAGATGAATGCCCAAAAAAAATCCACTGTTTCATTGCCACTGTTGACAAGACTTGACACATATACTTTGTTCACTTGCGGTCACACTATGTAATGAAACGTTTTTCCGCTTCTGAATGCGTGTCCTAGGCCGTATTCACAAGCGTTCATATAGATTGGGGGACCCTTCGCCAAAAGCGCAGGAGTCCCCATTGCACTTGTCAAACTCTCTCTCTTTTCTTACGATGGAATTAAAAGATGACGAAGAGAGAAGGATTGTTCATGGCGTTTTTGAAAAGAATCGAGGAAAAGAAATTTTCACCGCTTTATTTATTATATGGAACCGAACCATTTTTAATCAATGAGGCAAAAGAGAAATTAATGGCGAATGTGTTAACGGAAGAAGAGATGGAGTTTGATTTTTCAAGTTACGATTTGGAAGAAGCCAGTGTCGATGAAGCGATTGAAGATGCGGAAACATTGCCGTTTATGGGTGATAAAAAGCTGATTATGTTACATAATCCCGTTTTTTTAACGGCTTTGAAAGCAAAAGAAAAAGTAACCCATGACTTAAAAAAATTGGAAGCCTATGTAGAAAACCCTGCACCTTTTACTGTTCTTGTTTTTACGGGCGAATATGAAAAGCTGGATGAACGAAAAAAGCTGGTCAAGCTGTTGAAAAAAAATGCGGAAGTTTTGGAAGCAAAGCCGCTTGAAGAAAAAAGTTTAAAAAAATGGGTGAAAAACCGGGCAGCTTCCCTGGATGTCATGATTGAAGAACGGGCAATCGACCTGCTGCGGCAATTGGCAGGCAATGATTTAATGATATTGAGCGAAGAAATTTCCAAGCTGGCGCTTTATGCCGCCGACTCCAAACGGATTACCGAAGATGCGGTAGAGAAGCTGATTTCCCGTTCACTTGAGCAAAATATATTTGCGCTTGTTGACAAAGTAGTCAAACGGGATATCAAGGAAGCTTTACGGATATTTTATGATTTGTTAAAGCAAAATGAGGAACCGATCAAAATACTTGCGGTTCTGTCCGGACAGTTTCGGCTCATTTACCAGGTAAAGGAATTGACGGCACGCGGTTACGGCCAAAAGCAAATTGCCGGCATGCTGAAGGTCCATCCCTATCGTGTCAAATTGGCAGCCGGGCAGGCCGGGTCTTTTTCTTCCGGAGATTTGATCCGGATTATGGATATGCTGGCAGAGAGTGATTTGAAGCTGAAATCGACAGGCATGGATAAAAAAGTCGTCATTGAACTGTTCCTGATGCAGCTTGTACAGCTTAAATAGCCTAAATAAAAAACGACCTTCGCGGTCGTTTTTGTATTTGATTATGCACCTAAACTGCTTAATTTTTTAGCCAAGCGTGCTTTTTGACGGTTGGCGGTATTTTTGTGGATAATCCCTTTTGTTACGCCTTTGTCCAATTGCTTGACAGCATTTCTGAAGAGTTCTTTTGCATTATCGTCATTTTGCTCAACAGCAGCTTCAAATTTTTTCACGGCTGTCCGCATTGCTGATTTGAAAGCTGAATTTTGGGCATTTTTATTTTCGTTGATTTTCACGCGTTTTATGGCGGATTTAATGTTTGGCATTTCATTCACCTCCTGACACCATCGAGGTTGGTTTCCCTGCTTAATAGAACAAGAGTATTTTATCAAAGAGGCCTTTATATTGCAATATAAATCGTCATCCCGCCGAGGCGTGAATGAATTCATGGCAGAAAGGAGAAGATGAGATCATAATAAACTGGCAGAAGGAGGCACAAGTTATTTTGAAAGAGGAAAAGTTGGATTTAAGCGCTTATTCCGTCAGGACGGACCTGGCGAAGGAAGCATACGAAATGGCCATCGACCTCCATGCAAGCAAGAAAAAGGACGCAGCCGGAAAGCAGCGGCTGGAAGGAGTCATCACTGAAGAAAGGGAGGTCGATGGGATAAAAATATCCCAAGTGACGATCAAAGAGGAAGCCCAAGAGCAAATCGGGAAAAAAGCCGGTCATTATTTAACCATTGAGGTTCAGGGAATCCGCACTCAGGATACTGAACTCCAGCAAAAGGTGCAAGCAATTTTTGCTGCGGAATTCAGCCGTTTTTTAAGGGCTTTACATATTTCCAAAACGGCGAGCTGTTTAGTTGTGGGACTCGGCAATTGGAATGTAACGCCGGATGCACTTGGTCCGATCGTTTGTGAACATTTAATCATTACAAGGCATTTGTTCGAATTACAGCCGGACCGGGTCGATGAAGGGTATCGGCCGGTCAGTGCGCTTGCCCCCGGTGTAATGGGGCTTACAGGTATTGAAACGAGTGATATTATTTTTGGTGTTGCTGAAAAGTCCAAGCCTGATTTCATCATAGCGATTGATTCGCTCGCTTCCCGGTCGATCGAAAGGGTAAACAGCACCATTCAAATTTCCGACACGGGCATCCATCCCGGCTCCGGGATCGGTAATAAGCGGAAAGAGTTAAGCAAAGAAACCCTTGGCGTACCCGTTATTTCCATCGGGGTGCCCACTGTGGTCGATGCGGTTACGATTACGAGTGATACCATTGATTTTATTCTCAAGCATTTCGGCAGGGAAATGGATGAATCGGGAAGGCCATCCCGTTCATTGGCCCCTGCGGGTCTCTCTTTTGGGGAAAAAAGAAAGCTGACGAACAAAGATTTGCCGGAAGAATCCGGGCGAAAAACGTTTTTGGGGATCGTTGGCATGCTGGATGAGGATGAAAAGAGAAGGCTTATTCATGAAGTATTGGCACCGCTGGGCCATAATTTGATGGTTACGCCAAAGGAAGTTGATATATTTATTGAAGACATGGGAAATCTGATTGCTTCCGGGTTAAATGCGGCCCTTCATACGAACGTCGACCAGGAGGATACCGGTTTTAAAACAAGATAAGGCGATTTGTTCTATCGATTCTATCGATTCATATAAATAATAAATAGAGCCATGTTATGAGAGAGGTAATGATATGGGGAAGTTTTTCCTGAAGTGCGTCCTTTCAGTGCTCCTGTTATTCGTCGGAGTCATGATCGGGATGGAAAAAGCAAATGAAGGAATGCGCTCGATGAAAGGGTACGAGGACACCGCACTCCCGCCGCCCGTTTATTGGGAAAAAGGAGATAACGGGGATATAGAAGCCGCCTTGCTTGGAAATGAAGTGAAATCCATGGAAACATTGGAAGAAAAAAAGCAAAAAATGGAGGAAATGGAGTCTTTCAATTTTTTTTCTTCGCTTGGGAAAGCACTTGGCAATACCGTGACAAATGCGGCAAAAAAGTTGGTTGACCTTTTCGTCAATGCATTTTAGTATCCATCCGCCATCATCTGGCATCTTGCCGTAAAGCGCGCATGCGCTTTTTTTTGTTTATTGAATAATCGGCTGGTATAATTTATCCTAGTGTACATGCGCCGATTAACAGGAGTGAAGAACATAATGGATCCAAAAGAGAGAAAAAAGAGACGGGAAAGAATACGAAATTTCTCGATTATTGCCCATATTGACCACGGGAAATCCACTTTGGCAGACCGCATATTGGAAAAAACAGAAGCCCTTTCATCGCGTGAGATGAAAAACCAGCTGCTTGATTCCATGGATTTGGAACGGGAGCGGGGCATTACGATAAAATTGAATGCTGTTCAGTTAACGTATAAAGCGAAAGATGGGGAAGAGTATATCCTTCACCTCATTGATACGCCGGGACATGTCGATTTTACGTATGAAGTATCGCGGAGCCTAGCGGCATGCGAAGGGGCCATTCTTGTTGTGGATGCTGCACAGGGCATTGAAGCACAAACATTGGCGAATGTCTACCTGGCGCTGGACAATGACCTTGAAATTCTTCCGGTTATTAATAAAATTGACTTACCCGCAGCCGATCCGGAAAGAGTCCGGCAAGAGATTGAAGACGTGATCGGTTTGGACGCATCCGAGGCTGTTCTGGCTTCGGCAAAAGCAGGAATCGGAATCGACGAGATTTTGGAACAAATTGTTGAAAAAGTTCCGGCACCGATGGGGGATCCGGAAGCACCGTTAAAAGCCCTTATTTTCGACTCGCTTTATGATCCATACCGTGGTGTCATTGCCTATATCCGGGTTATGGAAGGCACGGTTAAAGCCGGTGACCGCATCAAAATGATGGCGTCAGGAAAAGAATTTGAAGTGACTGAAGTGGGAGTTCATGCTCCGAAGCCAATTACTGTAGATGAATTGACGGTAGGGGATGTAGGGTTGATGACGGCCTCTATTAAAAACGTCGGGGATACTAGAGTAGGTGATACGATTACAAGTGCTGACAACCCTGCATCGGAGCCTCTTCCCGGTTACCGGAAAATGAATCCGATGGTTTTTTGCGGGATTTATCCGATCGATTCGGCTAAATTCAATGATTTGCGGGAAGCGTTGGAGAAACTTGAACTCAACGATTCTTCATTGGAATATGAAGCGGAAACTTCCCAGGCTCTCGGTTTCGGATTTCGCTGCGGATTTCTGGGGCTTTTGCACATGGAAATCATCCAGGAACGGATCGAAAGGGAATTTAAAATTGACTTGATTACGACAGCACCAAGTGTCATTTATAAAGTATATTTAAATGACGGCACTGAAATAAATGTCGACAACCCGGCAAATATGCCTGACGCCCAACAAATTGAACGGGTGGAAGAGCCCTATGTGAGGGCATCCATGATGGTGCCGAATGATTATGTCGGGGCCGTCATGGAGCTTTCGCAGGAAAAGCGGGGCAATTTTATCGACATGCAATACCTGGATGACATCAGGGTGAACGTCGTATATGAAATTCCTCTTGCAGAAATTGTCTACGATTTCTTTGACCTATTAAAATCGAGTACGAAAGGTTACGCATCGTTCGATTATGAGCCTGTCGGATATAAGCCATCCAAACTCGTCAAAATGGATATTTTATTAAATGGCGAAAAAGTGGATGCGTTAAGCTTTATTGTCCATAGGGATTTTGCATACGAACGCGGCAAGGTGATTGTGGAAAAACTGAAGGATATTATCCCGCGCCAGCAATTCGAGGTGCCGGTCCAGGCGGCCATCGGCCACAAAATCATTGCCAGATCAACGATTAAGGCGATGCGGAAAAATGTGCTGTCCAAATGTTACGGAGGAGACATTTCCCGTAAACGCAAATTGCTGGAGAAGCAAAAAGAAGGAAAAAAACGGATGAAGCAAGTTGGATCCGTCGAGGTTCCCCAAGAAGCATTCATGGCCGTGTTGAAAATGGATGACCCGGGGAAAAGTTCCAAATAACAGAGAAAGGGATGGAGGCGGAACGGTTTCCGTCTCTTTCCCTTTCCCCATACTTTAAAAGCAAGGTTGTGACAAAGTGAAGGCCGCCTATATCCATATACCGTTTTGTGAGCACATTTGCCATTATTGTGATTTTAATAAGTTTTTTCTTCATACCCAGCCTGTAGACGAGTATTTGAACATGCTCAAAAAAGAGTTTGTCATCTATCGGGAAATGTATCCGGAGGCCTGTTTGGAAACCGTATTTGTCGGCGGGGGGACTCCGACATCTTTGAACGGGCGGCAGCTTGAAACACTTTGCCAAGCCATCCGGGACCTCCTTCCATACAAGGAAGGGGAGTTTACATTTGAAGCAAATCCCGGCGATCTGACGGAAGAAAAACTGAAGATCCTGAAAAGTTTTGGGGTAAACCGTTTAAGCATCGGTGTCCAATCGTTTAATGATGAACTTTTAAAAAAGGTCGGCCGGTCCCATCGTGCAAAAGATGTGCATCGCACCATCAGATTGGCCCGCAGGGCAGGATTTACAAATATCAGCATTGATTTAATTTATGCTTTGCCCGGGCAAACGGAGGAAGATTTTCTAAAGACGCTTCGGGAGGCGCTTGCGCTTGAACTGCCGCATTATTCGGGATATTCTTTAATCGTGGAGCCGAAGACTGTGTTTTACAATTTATTGAGAAAGGGAAAACTGAACCTGCCGGGCGAAGAATCGGAAGCACGGATGTATGAAGACCTGATGGACAATATGGTCAATCACGGCCTCCATCAATATGAAATCAGCAATTTTTCCAAATCGGGCTTTGAAAGCAAACATAACTTTGTTTACTGGAACAATGCCCCCTATTTTGGTTTTGGTGCAGGTGCGCATGGATATGTAAATGGCAAAAGATATTCCAATTACGGGCCGTTAAAAAAATATATGGAGCCGCTGGGATGCGGGAGACTGCCCGTTTTTACGGAACATGAAGTGACGCCAAGGGAAGCCATGGAAGAAGAAATGTTTCTTGGTCTTAGGAAAACGGCCGGGGTAAATATCGCGTTTTTTCAGAAGAAATTTTCCGTCCATCCGAAAGAAGTTTTTGGAAAGGAAATCGAAGAGTTGATTTCCAAACGGCTTTTAATCGAAAAAGATGGTCGGATCCAATTGACAAAGCGGGGGTTTTTTCTGGGAAATGAAGTGTTTCAGTCATTCCTGAAAGGATGATGATTCTGCTCGGTAATGAGTCAAATATCGTTGACATCAACACGCCATTTTGATACTTTTATATTAGATTTAGCACTCAAATAAAGAGAGTGCTAACAGAGGTGATCGATAATGCTGACGGATCGTCAACTTCTTATATTACAAGTGATTATTGATGATTTTATCCGATCCGCCCAGCCGGTTGGGTCCAGAAGCCTTTCCAAGAAAGAAGGAATCAATCTTAGCTCCGCTACGATCCGAAACGAAATGGCAGACTTGGAGGAGCTCGGCTTTCTTGAAAAAACCCATACGTCTTCCGGCAGGATTCCATCAGAAAAAGGATATCGATATTATGTCGACCATCTACTCGTCCCGCAAATATTGCTTAATCACGAAATAAAAATGATTCACTCCATCTTTGCGGAAAAAATCTATGAACTGGAGCACGTCGTTCAAAAATCAGCCAGCATCTTGTCGGAATTGACCAATTACACGGCCATTCTTCTTGGGCCCGCCGTCAAAGAAAACAAGCTAAAGCAATTGCAGATCGTGCCGCTCTCCAAAGAAAAAGCCGTAGCCATTATCATTACGGATACCGGTCATGTGGAAAACCGCATCTTTAACTTGCCGGAAAATTATGCGGCCGGCAATATCGAAAAGCTCGTCAATATTTTAAATGAAAAATTGGCAGGAGTGCCGGTGGCTGAATTAAGAGAAAGAATACAGCATGAAGTGGCGGAATTGCTCCAAAGGAATATTCATCAATATGATTTCATATTAAGATCCATCTTGGAATCCATCGATATACCGGGAAATGAAAAAATATTCTTTGGCGGAAAAACAAATATGCTCAATCAGCCCGAGTTTCACAATATTAATAAAGTCAAATCTTTATTAAACATGATTGAGCAGGAAGAAGGCTTTTATGAACTGTTCCGGCAAATTCCGGACGGCATCCACGTGAAAATCGGCAAGGAAAATGAAATGACTGCGATGGAGGACTGCAGTTTAATTACCGCCACCTATTCGATTGCAGACGACCCGGTTGGAACGATTGCCATTTTGGGACCGACAAGAATGGAGTATTCACGCGTGATCAGTTTGCTGGACTACTTGAGAAAAGATATGAGTGATGCCTTGACAAAACTATTTAATGAATGATAACAGTAAATGGAACGGCTCCGGGAAATCGGCAGATTTCTGCTGATTTCCGCTTTTCGCGTTTTTTTATGCAAATTTTGGCTTTAAGGAGGTGAAGACATGCCAGAGGAAAAGCAAGAACAATTGCAGCCGGAAGAAATGAATGAAAGCAATGAAACCGCAGAGAATGGCGCGGAATCCGGCGAAGAGCATGATGAAAATATTAAGGAAAAGGATCCGGAGACTGATCAAAAAGAGGAAAGTGACTCCGGGGCCGAGGTTAAAAAAATAGAAGAGCTAGAAGCCAAATTGGAAGAATGCGAAAACCGCTATTTGCGCCTGCTTGCCGATTTCGATAACTTCCGCCGGCGCGTTAAGATCGACAAAGAAGCGGATGAAAAATATAGAGCCCAACATTTGATTACAAACTTGCTTCCGGCATTGGACAATTTTGAGCGGGCGATGCAGATTGAGGCGGATAATGAGCAGACGAAAGCATTGCTGGACGGGGTTGGCATGGTTTACAAGAGCATCATCGAGGCCCTGAAAAATGAAGGAGCAAAACAAATCGAGGCAGTGGGAAAAGAGTTTGACCCGAATCTCCACCAGGCTGTCATGCAAACGCAAGACGATGAAGCAGGCGAAAACATTGTGGTTGAGGAATTGCAGAAGGGGTATATTTTAAAAGACCGCGTGATTCGCCCGGCAATGGTAAAAGTAAACAAATAGTGTGTTTTAGCTGGTACATATTGTTAAGGAGGTTTTTCCACAATGAGCAAAATTATCGGAATAGACTTGGGAACAACAAACTCATGCGTATCCGTCCTGGAAGGGGGAGAACCGAAAGTAATTCCCAATCCGGAAGGAAATCGGACAACGCCTTCGGTAATCGCGTTTAAAAACGGTGAGATCCAAGTCGGCGAAGTCGCCAAAAGACAGGCGATTACGAATCCCAATACGGTCATTTCCATCAAGCGCCACATGGGATCGGATTACAAAATGGATATTGAAGGGAAAAGCTACACGCCGCAAGAACTGTCGGCGATTATTTTACAGCACTTAAAGTCCTATGCCGAAGATTATCTCGGAGAGAAAGTTGAAAAAGCAGTCATTACCGTCCCTGCCTATTTTAACGACTCCCAGCGCCAGGCAACAAAGGACGCCGGGACAATCGCCGGCCTGCAGGTTGAAAGGATCATCAACGAACCGACGGCTGCAGCGCTTGCTTACGGTTTGGAAAAACAAGATGAAGACCAAACGATCCTCGTTTATGACCTTGGAGGGGGAACTTTCGACGTTTCCATTCTTGAACTTGGTGACGGCGTATTTGAAGTATTGGCAACAGCCGGGGATAACAAATTGGGCGGAGACGACTTCGACCAAGTGATCATTGACTACCTCGTTCAGGAATTTAAAAAAGAGCATGGCATTGACTTGTCTCAGGACAAAATGGCCCTTCAGCGTTTGAAAGATGCCGCTGAAAAAGCAAAGAAAGACTTATCTGGTGTCACTCAAACGCAAATTTCCCTGCCTTTTATCACGGCTGGTGAAGCAGGCCCATTGCATTTGGAAGTTACGTTGACGCGTGCGAAATTTGAAGAACTCTCCTCCCAACTGGTCGAAAGAACGATGGGCCCTACACGTCAGGCAATCAAAGACTCGGGAAAATCGGCAGCGGATATTGATAAAGTCATTCTTGTTGGGGGATCGACCCGCATTCCGGCCGTTCAGGAAGCAATCCGGAAAGAGACAGGAAAGGATCCGCATAAAGGCGTTAACCCCGATGAAGTCGTCGCCATGGGGGCAGCCATCCAAGGCGGTGTTTTGGCGGGAGATGTCAAAGATGTTGTTCTTCTTGATGTTACGCCGCTTTCGCTTGGAATTGAAACAATGGGCGGTGTATTTACAAAATTGATTGAACGCAATACAACCATTCCGACATCCAAATCCCAAGTATTTTCAACTGCTGCGGATAACCAGACAGCCGTGGATATACATGTACTCCAGGGTGAGCGTCCGATGGCTGCCGACAATAAAACGCTCGGCCGTTTCCAATTGACGGACATTCCGCCGGCACCCCGCGGCATCCCGCAAATCGAAGTCAAATTTGACATCGATAAAAATGGCATCGTCAATGTGAGCGCCAAAGACCTCGGTACCGGAAAAGAACAAAATATTACCATCAAATCTTCGTCCGGTTTATCTGAAGAAGAAGTTGAGCGCATGATCAAAGAAGCCGAAGAAAATGCGGAAAGAGACAAAAAACGCAAAGAGGAAGTTGAACTGAGAAATGAAGCCGACCAGCTGATTTTCACAACCGAAAAAACATTGAAAGACCTCGAAGGCAAAGTGGATGAAGCCGAGGTGAAAAAAGCGGAAGAAGCAAAAGATGCCCTAAAAGCGGCCATTGAGAAAAATGAGATGGACGAAGTAAGACAAAAGAAAGATGCATTACAGGAAATTGTGCAGAACCTGTCCATGAAATTATATGAAGAGGCTGCCAAGCAAGCCCAATCCCAACAAGGAGCCGAGGGGCAAAACGCCGCCGGGAACGACGACAATGTCGTAGATGCCGAGTTTGAAGAAGTGGATGACGACAAGGCTAAAAAATAAAATGTTTGCAGATGGGAAAAGTCAAAGCCTCAAATTGACAGGCTTTGACTTTTCTTTGATCATGGAAGTCATTCCCCTTTTAACCAGTCTGTCCATTATGGTAATATGAAAGTTATGTGAAAAGATTCGGGAGTGTGGAAACATGAGTAAGCGTGATTACTATGAAGTGTTGGGTGTATCGAAAAACGCTACAAAAGACGAAATCAAAAAGGCATATCGCCGCTTGTCCAAAAAATACCATCCTGACATCAACAAGGAACCCGGCGCAGATGAAAAGTTTAAGGAAATCTCTGAAGCATATGAAGTATTGAGCGACGACCAAAAAAGGGCCCAATATGACCAGTTCGGCCACGATGGCCCGCAAGGCTTTGGCGGAGGCGGATTTGACAGTGCCGATTTCGGCGGCTTCGGGGGATTTGAAGATATATTCAGCACTTTTTTTGGCGGCGGGCGAAAAGATCCGAATGCGCCGCGCCAAGGTGCCGATTTGCAATATAATATGAATTTGACATTTGAAGAAGCCGTTTTCGGGAAAGAAACAATCATAGAAATTCCCCGGGAAGAAACGTGTGATACTTGTGGCGGCAGCGGGGCCAAGCCAGGCACCAAGCCGGATACATGTCATCATTGTCACGGCACGGGCCAATTAAACATTGAACAAAATACGCCATTCGGAAAAATTGTCAACCGGCGGGTTTGCCACTACTGTCAAGGAACGGGAAAGATCATCAAAGAAAAGTGCCGTACATGTCACGGAGAAGGCAAAGTGAAAAAACGGAAAAAAATCAATGTCAAAATTCCAAAAGGAGTGGACGACGGCCAGCAGATGCGTGTTCCAGGCCAAGGGGAGCCCGGGATCAATGGCGGTCCTCCGGGAGACTTGTTCGTTGTTTTCCGGGTCAGTCCGCATGAGTTCTTTGAAAGAGACGGAGATGACATCTATTGCGAGATGCCGATCACATTTGTGCAGGCTGCACTCGGGGATGAAATTGAAGTGCCGACACTTTATGGAAAGGTCAAGCTGAAAATACCCGCCGGGACCCAGACTGGCACGAGATTCCGGCTGCGTGACAGAGGCGTGCAAAATGTGCGCGGTTACGGAAGAGGAGATCAGCATGTCGCCGTGAAAATTGTGACGCCTACCAAATTGAACGAACAGCAAAAAAGTTTGCTTCGCCAATTTGCCGAAGAGAGCGGGGAATCACTGGATGACCAGCATGAAGGTTTTTTTGATAAAATGAAGCGCGCTTTTAAAGGGGATTAATACCGTGAAATGGTCGGAAGTAAGCATTTATACGACAAATGAAGCGATTGAGCCGATCAGCCATATTTTGCATGAAGCGGGTATTTCCGGCATGGCGATAGAAGACAGTGCCGATCTGGAAAAGAAGCGGGAAGATCAGTTCGGGGAAATGTATGAATTGAATCCGGCCGATTTTCCGGTCGATGGCGTGATTATTAAAGCCTATTTACCTGTTAATGCCCAACATGCACATACGATCAAAAACATTCAACAAAAAATTTCCGAACTTCCGCTATACCAAATAAATATCGGCAAAAATATTGTCAAAGTTTCGGAAGTAAAGGAAGAAGACTGGGCTACGGCTTGGAAAAAATATTACCATCCTGTAAAAGTATCAGAACGTGTGACCATTGTTCCATCATGGGAAGACTATAAACCTGAAAGCAGTGCCGAGTTAATCATTGAACTGGATCCGGGAATGGCATTTGGCACCGGAACCCATCCAACGACTGTCATGTGCATACAGGCACTTGAAAAAACAGTCAAGCATGGAGACTATGTCATTGACGTAGGGACCGGTTCCGGTATATTAAGCATTGCTGCATCCTTATTGGGGGCCGAACAGGTGACGGCCCTTGACCTTGATGAAGTGGCAGTGGAAGCTGCCAGGCAAAATACGGCATTAAACGGTGTAGAAGACAGCGTTTCTGTAAAGCGAAACAACCTTCTTGAAGGCGTTGACGGCAACGCAGATATTATTGTGGCCAACATATTGGCAGAAGTCATTGTCCGCCTTGCCAAAACAGCGGCCCAAACAGTCAAGCACGATGGATTTTTTATTGTTTCGGGCATCATTCTGCAGAAAAAAGATTTCGTCGCTGATGCGCTCCATGAAGCCGGATTTGAAATAGAGGAAACAATGATCATGGAAGATTGGACGGCGATCATCGCCAGAAGAGCAAATGAGAGGGTGTAACATGCAGCGTTATTTTATGGATGCCCCATATGATGGGCGGGATACCGTTCTATTATCCGGAGACCATTATCACCATATTGCCAACGTCATGAGAATGAAGCCGGGAAACGAAATTTGGGTCGTATTCAATGACGGACTGGCTGCAAAGGCAACCATTATATCATTGGAAGATCAAGCTGTTAAAGTGCGGATAATGGAGTGGGAAGAACGGACCACTGAACTTCCTGTTCATGTGACCGTTGCGAGCGGCCTGCCTAAAGGGGATAAATGGGAATGGGTGATCCAAAAAGGGACCGAGTTGGGTGCCTCACAGTTTGTCCCTTTCAAAGCAGCCCGCTCCGTAGTAAAATGGGATGAGAAAAAGTCAGCAAGGAAGCTGGCAAGATGGAAAAAAATTGCCATGGAGGCAGCGGAGCAGAGCCATCGTCAAGTCGTGCCGGATGTGCTTTCGCCCATGACTTTTGAGCAGATCCTGGCATTGAGCGACAACCTTTCCCGCAAGATCGTTGCCCATGAAGAAGCAGCCAAACAAGGTGAACAAAGCAATTTGGCCAATATGCTTGCGGGTGTAAAGAAAGGGGAAAAAATCATTATTCTTTTTGGCCCTGAAGGCGGATGGGAAGAAAAGGAAGTGGAGCTGTTAACAAGCAATGGCTTTATATCCTGCGGATTGGGGCCCAGGATATTGAGGACGGAAACGGCGCCGCTCTATGCATTGGCCGCCATTTCCTATCATTTTGAATTAATGGGGTGATATCATGTCTCTAGTAGCTTTCCATACATTGGGCTGTAAAGTAAACCATTACGAAACAGAGGCCATTTGGCAGTTGTTTAAAAAGAGTGGATATGAACGCGTTGATTTTGAATCAACGGCTGACGTTTACGTTATCAATACATGCACCGTAACCAATACGGGAGATAAAAAAAGCCGGCAGGTGATCCGCCGGGCGATCCGGAAAAATCCGGATGCCGTTATCTGTGTCACGGGATGTTACGCCCAGACATCCCCTGCGGAAATCATGGCCATTCCCGGTGTTGATATTGTCGTTGGTACACAAGACCGCGTAAAAATGCTTGAGTATATTGAACAATATAAACGGGAACGCCAGCCGATTAATGGCGTCAAAAACATCATGAAAAATCGCGTTTATGAAGAATTGGACGTGCCATCGTTTACAGACCGTACACGCGCCTCCCTTAAAATCCAGGAAGGCTGCAACAATTTCTGCACTTTTTGCATTATTCCGTGGGCACGCGGCTTAATGCGCTCACGTGATCCGCAGGAGGTTATCCGCCAGGCCCAGCAGCTTGTGGATGCGGGGTATAAGGAAATCGTCCTGACAGGCATTCACACCGGCGGTTACGGCGAAGACATGAAAGATTATAATTTGGCTGCTTTGCTGCGAGACTTGGAGGCCAACGTGAAAGGTTTAAAGCGGCTGAGAATTTCTTCGATCGAGGCCAGCCAGCTTACAGACGAAGTAATCGAGGTCATTGACAAGTCGAACATCGTTGTCAGACATTTGCATATCCCGCTTCAGTCCGGTTCAAACACGGTATTAAAGAGAATGCGCCGAAAATATACAATGGAATTTTTTGCTGAACGTCTTGAACTGCTGAAAAAAGCTCTGCCAAATTTGGCGGTTACCTCGGACGTCATCGTAGGTTTTCCGGGTGAAACGGAAGAGGAATTTATGGAGACATATGAATTTATTCAGAAACATAAATTTTCCGAGCTCCATGTATTCCCGTACTCCATGAGAACCGGAACACCTGCGGCGCGAATGAAAGACCAAATCGATGAATCCGTCAAACACGAGCGGGTACAGAGGTTAATCGCCCTTTCCGATCAATTGGCAAAAGAATATGCTGCCCGCTTTGAAAAAGAAGTGCTTGAAGTCATTCCGGAAGAACCATTCAAGGAAAATCCGGAAAGCGGGCTGTATGAAGGATATACCGACAACTATTTGAAAGTAGTATTCCCTGCAAACGAGGAAATGGTCGGCAAATTGGTCAAAGTTAAAATTACAAAAGCCGGATACCCATATTGTAAAGGACAATTTGTCCGTGTCATGGGAGAAGGCGACGCTCCAGCCATGGTCGGGTAAAAATTTGAAAAGATTGCAGCTTAACAGGCTGCAATCTTTTATTATTGTTATAGGCCAACTGTTCGCCTTCAAAAATGGTACACTTATGCTAGGAAATGTCGGGAGGAGGAACATGAATGGTTCAAAATATTGCGCATTGCATTGACCATACTTTATTAAAACCGGATGCAACCAAACAGCAGATTCAAACATTGTGTGAGGAAGCGAAAGTGAATCAGTTTGCTTCCGTTTGCATAAACCCGGCTTGGGTGGGTTTTGCGGCGCAGCTCTTACATCAATCAGGTGTGAGCGTGTGTACGGTCGTTGGTTTCCCTCTTGGTGCATCTACTCCGGAAACGAAGGCTTTTGAAACAAAAAATGCGATTGAAAACGGCGCCCGGGAAGTCGATATGGTACTAAACATCGGTGCATTAAAAAGCGGTGATGACAACTTTGTCATGAAGGATATCGAAGCAGTTGTAACGGCAGCAAGAGACAAGGCCATTGTAAAAGTTATTATTGAAACGTGCCTTCTCACTGATGAGGAAAAGGTGAGGGCGTGTCAGCTGGCACAAAAAGCCGGAGCAGATTTTGTTAAGACTTCCACCGGATTTTCCACGGGCGGAGCGACCGCAGAAGATGTCATGTTAATGAAACATGCAGTCGGCGGCAAACTGGGCGTAAAAGCATCAGGCAGAATCCGCAGCCCGGAAGACGCCAAAAGAATGCTCGAAGCGGGTGCAACAAGGCTTGGCACAAGTTCTGGCGTTAAAATCATCCAGGGACAGACAGGGAAAAATACATACTGATGAATTACCGTTGATGAAGCATCATGATGAATTTCCCGAATTTGTCGGCAAAGGGCAAAACAGCAAGTGAGCAAAGAATGTTAAATATGACACTGGCGTGTGCAAGCTGCGTTTTGGGATCGCCGGTCAGAAAACGGCTCCAGCCGGCCAAATCATCTATAAAAGGAATAAACAGCAAACCGCCCATCACGTTGAGCCATAAATGGGCATAGGCCGTCAATCTTGCTTCGCGGCCTGCCCCAATCCCGGCCAATAACGCTGTGGAGCATGTCCCGATATTGGAACCGATCATGATGAGAATGCCTGCCTCCAAAGAAATGACGTGATTTTCGAAAAAGCTCATCGCAATCCCTGTTACAACGGTGCTCGATTGAATGATGGCTGTCAAAATCATTCCGCCCGAAAAAGCCCACAGCATGCTTTCCTGAATTTTCCCAAGTATTCCTTGGGCCGTTTCCATGTCGGAAAGGGGACCCGACAGCCATCCAAACCCTTTCATGGAAGCAAAAATAATGCCGATGCCCAACAATATAAATCCGACACTCCTTGTTTTGGCGCTTTTAAACAGTTGGCATACACAGCCAATCCCTAAAAAAGGGATGATCAAATTCGTCATTTCGAAAGACAAAATTTCCAATGTAACGGTTGTTCCAATATTTGTTCCAAGAATAATTCCGATTGTTTGGGGAAAGGATAGTATCCGTGCGGAGACAAGCCCTACTGCTATGACCGTTACAGCAGAGCTGCTCTGGAGGACAAGTGTCATTGCAACCCCGGCCGCCATGCCCTTCAGCGGGGTTGCCGTCACTTGCCTGAGCCATTTTTCCATTGTACTTCCGGACAGATTAAACAGTCCGACCCTCATCCATGTCATACCCAGCAAAAAGCATCCTGCAAATAAAAAAAACAAAAAAATATACAGCATGTCCTCCCCCCTTATGAATCATATGGGAAAGTTCCTGAGGACATGCCGAATAATTGTAGTGGCATGATGTATGGATTGACCTGAATTTCCCGTTATAATATAATGGCTAAGTACATGGATTTTTCCATGCATGAACATGTAATTGCTATGTTCGGAGGGAGGGAAAGAGAGATGTCAAAAACAGTTGTGCGTAAAAACGAATCGCTCGAAGATGCTCTTCGCCGCTTTAAGCGAACAGTTTCCAAAACTGGAACTCTTCAGGAATACAGAAAGCGCGAGTTTTATGAAAAACCAAGTGTCCGACGCAAAAAGAAGTCTGAAGCTGCAAGAAAGCGCAAGTATTAAGAGGGTGAAATCATGAATCTTCTGCCACGTTTGAATGAAGATATGAAACAAGCGATGAGAAGCAAGGAAAAAGAAAAGCTTTCTGTCATTCGAATGCTTAAAGCCGCGTTGCAAAATGAAGCGATCAGGCTGGGAAAAGCGCAATTGTCTGAAGACGAAGAATTAACGGTCCTTTCTCGCGAATTGAAACAACGCAAAGATTCCCTCCATGAGTTTGAAAAGGCAGGACGTGAAGACCTTGCCGATAAAGTGCGAAACGAAATCACATACGTCAATTTATATATGCCTGAGCAGCTTACCGAAGAAGAATTGGAAAACATCATCCAGGAAGCCATTCAGCAAACGGGCGCTTCTTCAAAAGCGGATATGGGCAAAGTAATGGGCGTCCTGATGCCCAAATTGAAAGGAAAGGCGGACGGCGCGCTTGTCAGCAAGCTTGTCCAAAAACTTTTGCTATCATGATGAAAGCCGGGAAGCAAATGCTTTCCGGTTTTTCTATACCTAAGTGGCGCGGTAAGGGCTAAAGAAGCTTTTTTTCGATATAATAAAGACAAAGATTGAAACTTTTTTAAGAAGCCTCTCGTATTACAGTCAGGTGGACCTGGAAGGGAGGGATATCATGAAAAAGATCGTGACCGCTGTCTTTCTGTTTGTTGCCGGGTTTTTGATGCTTTTGCCGGCAGGGGCATCTGCTGAAAAAAACAATGTATATGTCATCCCGATCCAAAACGATGTGGAAAAAGGGCTGTATGCATTCCTGGATCGGGCTATCAGCAGAGCGGAAGCAAATAATGCTGATTTGATTATCTTCGAAATGAATACACCCGGCGGAGCGGTAGATGCCGCGCGGGATATCGGAAACCGGATTGCCAAAACAAAAATAAGAACGGTTACCTTCGTCAATTCGTGGGCAATCTCCGCCGGATCTTATATTGCACTTCATACCGGTGAAATTTATATGACGCCCAATGCAGTGATGGGAGCGGCGGCCGTCATTGACCAATCGGGGAATACCGCCGGGGAAAAGGCCGAAAGCATGTGGCTTGCGGCTATGGAAGGCGCTGCAAAGAAAAGCGGACGCGACCCAAAAATTGCAAAGGCGATGGCAAGCGGGAAAATTGATTTGCCCGGGCTGAAAGAAAAGGGCAAGCTGCTGACGCTGGAAGCGGATCAGGCTTTGAAGGTAGGCTATTCGGAAGGAACGGTCAAGGATGTCGATGAACTTTTGGCAAAAATCGGTATGGCCGATGCAAAAATCCATACGGTTGAGCCGACTTTCGCCGAATCGCTTGCCCGAATTATCACAAACCCCATTGTTGTACCCATTCTCCTGACAATTGCCAGTTTGGGTCTTGTTCTTGAATTGTATTCTCCTGGTTTCGGGGTTCCCGGATTCATGGGACTGTCTGCCTTGCTGTTATTCTTTTTCGGGCATTATGTCGCCGGACTGGCCGGATATGAATCATTGCTTCTTTTCGTCCTTGGACTCATTTTAATTGCAGCCGAATTTTTTGTGGCTGGAGGCATTTTGGGGATTCTTGGCACTGTTGCTGTCATCGGCAGCATGCTGCTTGCGGGCGAAAATATTGTTCATATGGCTGTTTCCATTATTACTGCTCTGTTTTTGGCCATTCTTTTCATGATTATACTTGTAAAGGTGTTTGGAAAACGCATGAATATTTTCAAAAGATTCATTTTAACGGATTCAACGAGCACTGAAAGAGGATATGTATCAAATGTAAACAGATTGGAGTTAATTGGAAGAAAAGGAGTCGCCGTAACGCCGCTTCGGCCATCGGGAACCGTCCTGATTGACGATGAAAGGGTGGATGTCGTTGCAGAGGGAAGTTTCATCGACAACAACACAGATGTAAAAGTGGTGAAAGTGGAAGGCTCCCGCATCGTCGTACGCCCTGTAGAAAACACAAATAAAGAGGAGGAATAATTTTGATGTTAGGCCCTGACACCATTTTTTTATTGGTTATGATTGTTTTAGGCATTATTGCACTTGCCGTACTATTTACATTTGTACCGGTGGGACTCTGGATTTCCGCCCTTGCGGCCGGAGTCAAAATCGGAATTTTTACACTGATTGGAATGAGGCTGAGAAGGGTTATTCCCGGACGTGTCGTCAATCCGCTCATTAAAGCCCATAAAGCCGGGCTCCCTGTTGCTACAAACCAGTTGGAAAGCCACTATTTGGCTGGCGGTAATGTAGACAGGGTTGTCAATGCTCTGATTGCTGCACAGCGTGCCAATATTGAACTTACTTTTGAACGCGCTGCTGCCATCGACCTTGCCGGACGCGATGTTTTGGAAGCAGTTCAAATGAGTGTAAATCCAAAGGTAATTGAAACACCGTTTATTGCCGGTGTGGCAATGGATGGGATTGAAGTGAAAGCGAAAGCCAGAATTACAGTGCGTGCCAATATTGACCGCCTTGTCGGGGGGGCCGGTGAAGAAACCGTTATTGCCCGTGTCGGGGAAGGGGTTGTTTCTACAATCGGTTCCAGCGACAATCATAAAAAGGTCCTGGAAAATCCCGATATGATCTCACGAACGGTACTCTCTAAAGGACTTGATGCAGGAACCGCTTTTGAAATTCTTTCGATCGATATTGCCGATGTTGATATCGGGAAAAACATTGGAGCCCAGCTCCAGACGGACCAGGCGGAAGCCGACAAGAAAATTGCCCAGGCAAAAGCCGAAGAAAGAAGGGCAATGGCTGTTGCAAGCGAGCAGGAGATGAAGGCAAGAGTCGAGGAAATGAGGGCAAAAGTGGTCGAAGCGGAAGCAGAAGTACCGCTTGCCATGGCAGAAGCCCTGAAATCGGGGAATTTGGGTGTCATGGATTACATGTCTCTCCGCAATATTGATGCAGATACGGATATGCGTGATTCCATCGGCAAAATGACGAAACCGGCAAATGATGACAAACAGAAATAAGCTGGGCAGCTCTTTGAAAGGAGGATGCTCCTTTGGAACAATTTTTGCCAATCATCGCAATAGCCATTATCAGTTTTTTGCTGAACAGTAAAAAGAAAGCCCCGCAAAAAGCGAACGAGAACAAACCGGCCCGTCCTGCGGTACAGAAGCCTGCCCGTCCATATGCCGCGCAGGAACAAAGAAAATCGCCAAGGAAAAAAATGGAGCAAATCGAAATGCCCCGCAATCTTCGGGAAGCGGCTGAAATATTATTGACACAGGTCGAATCAAACCCTGCCATTGAGGAGGAAAAGGTTCGGGCCGAAAGGGAATTGGAAGAGCTGAAAAAACAAGCGGAAGCCTATGAGCAAAAAATCCGGGCTGTTCAAAGGAAGGTTGCCGAAAACACCTCCGTTCCCAAGACAGAAACAAATCCAGCTCACCAAGGATTGTTATTCGGACAGCGAAATGATGTTGTCCGGGGGATCATAATGCACGAAGTGCTCGGTCCCCCAAGGGCGCTGAAACGGCGGATCCGCTAGCAGGGCACGGACGAAAATGTTGCCAAAGACGCGGGCAATTTTCTGGTTAAATGTTGAAACAAGTGATGAAACCTCCCTTCATTTCATACATATGAGATGAAGGGAGGTTCTTTTTTATGCCCAATAAAATGACAGACCGATTCCGTAAATGGATGACAAATAAAATGGAACTTCCGCCTGATGTACTGATGGATCTCCCGCGTGTAACGATTATCGGACAAATTCACATATATATAGAAAACCACAAAGGTCTTCTCGCTTTTTCCGATCGTGAACTCCGTCTTCTGCTCAAACAAGGCCAGCTTTTAATAAAAGGAAAATCATTTGTCATAAAAACGATCCTTCCGGAAGAAATTTTGCTGGAAGGGCGTATTGAAGAAGTTTTGTACCTGAAACAGTAAGGAGGGGCACGGATGAAGAACCGGTGGGTTACGTTTATAATGGGGAGGGTGCTCGTAAAAATTGAAGGAAAAGGCGTGGAGCGCCTTATCAATATTTGTGCGCGGAAAAGAGTGTCATTATGGTCTGTCCGGAAACTGAAAACAGGAACCGTATTTTTTTATATTTCACTGCATGATGTACATCATTTCAGGCATATCGCCCGTGATTTTGACTGCAATGTTTCCTTTATTCGCGGAGAGGGACTGCCGTTTCTTTGGAAGCGGCTGTTAAAAAACAGCGGCTTTTTCATCGGTGTATTTCTGTTTCTTGCCCTCATTACCGTATTGTCCAACATGACATGGGGAATACAAATCAACGGAGCAAATCCGGAAACGGAGCACCATATTCGCAAAGAGCTGGACAAACTCGGCATTAAAGTCGGCACTTTTCATTTTTTCAATCAGGACCTGGAAAAGCTTCAGCGGGAATTAACGGACCGCGTGAACAATATTACCTGGATTGGCGTGGAGTTAAAAGGGACAACCTTCCACTTTCAGGTTGTTGAAAAAAATGAGCCGAAAAAGTCCAAACCTCCGGGTCCCCAGCACCTTGTTGCCAACAAAAAAGCAGTGATCGCCGAAATGTTTATTGAAAAAGGCAAGCCGCTTGTTAAGGTCAATCAGTTTGTAAAAAAAGGGCAAATGCTTGTATCCGGCATGATCGGCAAAGAAGACGAGGAACAGCTTGTTCCGGCCAAAGGGGAAGTGTGGGGCAAAACATGGTATCAGTCCGAGGTGGAATATCCGCTCACAACCCATTTTGAGGTGTTTACAGGCAATGAAAAGATCATACACGAAATCAAAATCGGTTCGGTGGAGTTTCCTGTTTGGGGCTTTGGGAACATCGCATTCCAAAACAGGAAAATAGAAAAAAATAATTATCCGGTCCGATTTTTGGGATGGCAGCTGCCGATTTCTTATGTGGAAAAAACAGTCCGGGAAAAGGAAGGCTTCGAGCGGGAGCTGACGAAGAAAGAAGCGGTTCAGGCAGGAATATTATTGGCGAAAAATGACTTGCTAAAAAACATTCCCGACGACGCCAAAATCGACAAGGAAATTGTTTTGCATGAGAAAGTGGAGAATGGTAAAGTTAAGCTAACAGTATATTTTCAAGTGATAGAAAACATTGCTAAAGAAAAACCGATCACCCAAGGAGATTAGTATATGACAGAGGATTTGTTTAAGAAACAGATTCAGCTTGAGAACGATGATGAAGTTTTCGTCCTCTTTGGCAGCGGGGACAACAATTTAAAAATATTGGAAGATGAATTTCAAGTAAAAATTGTCACGCGCGGAGAAACGATCAATATTTCCGGCGATGAAGAAGCGGTAACCCATGCCGAAGAGACGATCAGGCAGCTTTTGGCTGTAACGAGAAGCGGCATTCATATTGGACCGCGCGACGCCGCGTATGCCGCAAAAATGTCCCGGCAGGGTAAAATTGACTATTTTTCAGAACTGTTTCATGAAGAAATCGGGCGGAATGCCAAAAACAAATTGATTCGGGCAAAGACCCTTGGACAACGCCAATACATAGAAGCAATCAGAAAACATGATCTCGTTTTTGGCATCGGTCCCGCCGGGACGGGAAAAACGTATTTGGCGGTAGTCATGGCGGTCAATGCGTTAAAGAGCGGAAAAGTCAACAAAATCATTTTAACCCGTCCGGCCGTGGAGGCAGGAGAAAGCCTCGGTTTTTTGCCCGGTGATTTAAAGGAAAAAGTGGATCCGTATTTACGCCCGCTCTACGATGCCCTTCACGACGTGCTGGGGGCTGAACATACACAGCGTTTGGTAGAAAGGGATACGATCGAAGTGGCTCCGCTCGCATATATGCGCGGCAGGACGCTTGATGATGCTTTTGTTATTCTGGATGAAGCCCAAAACACGACCCATGCGCAAATGAAAATGTTTTTGACCAGGCTCGGCTTTGGTTCAAAAATGGTGATTACGGGCGACTCTACACAAGTGGATCTCCCCCAGGGAGCCAAATCCGGATTGATTGCAGCCGAAGTCATATTGCAAGGTGTGGAAGGCATCACTTTTATCCATCTTGACCACAGTGATGTTGTCAGACATCCGCTTGTGGGACGCATTATTACTGCTTACGCCCAAAATGAGACAACCCCTGGACGTTAAAAAGTCCGGGGTTTTTCATTTGTCAAAAAAATTTCGTGTTTTTGCGCCATAAAACTGATATCATTTGGAATATAACCGAACGTTTTATGGGGGATAATATGGATTTTCAAAAATTAATTGGTAAAGTACGGACAGTCCTTAGCTACAAGCTTTTTACGACACTAATTTTTATCGTCTTGGGCATCCTGATGTTCGCCTTGCTTTATACGAATGTCAAACCCGAAACATATGATATGGAGCTGTTTTCCGTAGCTGAAAAGACCATTCGCTCACCAAAGACGATAGAGGATGAAGTGAAAACCGAAGAAGAACGGCAAAAAGCGGCAGATGAAGTCGGCAGGGTCTACGTTCATAAAACAGAGATCGCCCAAAACCGAATATTGCTGTTAAATTCCATTTTCGATTTTGTAAAAGAAGTGAATCAGGAAACAAAAGACGCGGAAAAAGAGAATCAAAAACAGGAAAAGAAAGTTCCGGATAAACTCGGCTTGCTGAAAGAGAAGCTTTCTGCCGATGTAACGGAGAATGTGACCGAGACCATATCGGATCAATCACTCCTTCGGCTCCTCCATGCAAATGAAGACGAACTGGAAAGGGCAAGGAATTTGTTAATCAGCCACATAGAAGCGATTATGAGTGACAAAATCCGGGATGAGCAGGTAACGGGTGCAAAAAGAGAACTGGCCGGTCGCCTCTCCTCTTCGGGGCTGCCGAAAGAACTTGAACTGGCTGCAGTGGAACTTGGGAAGTATTCGATTGTTCCGAACGAATTGTATGACCCGCAGCTTACAGAAGAAAGAAAACGGCAAGCAATGGAAGAGGTGGAGCCTTATAAGATATTACAGGGCCAAATTATCGTGCAAGAAGGCCATTTGATCGACCGGGAGATATACCGCCACCTGGAACTGCTTGGCCTTTTAAAAAATACGCCTTCCGTTCTGCCTTTTATTGGACTTTCGATTTTTGTCTTCCTTGCTGTCGGGGCAATTTAC
This sequence comes from Siminovitchia jepli, assembly GCF_047228825.1. NCBI lineage: Bacteria > Bacillati > Bacillota > Bacilli > Caryophanales > Bacillaceae > Siminovitchia > Siminovitchia jepli. Next base: position 10,017 of record NZ_JBFEGN010000005.1, on the reverse strand, counting down.
GTTCCCTTTACGAAATTGAAATTGGCTGAAGATCAAAAACAAAATTTATTGCTTATCATCAGCATTATTTTTGTTGCCTCCATCCTGATCATGAAAATTGTCAGTTTGATGGAAGCGGTGGACCGCTTCGAGATCGGCTATATTTTTCCGGCGGCCATGGCGCCATTTTTGATCAGGGTTTTGGTGAATGAACGGTTTGCATTAATAATGACGGCTATTTTAGCGGCTTGCGGGAGTCTCGTATTTCGGGATGAAATATCGGGAACGATAAATATGGAAATTGCCATTTATTTTTTGCTCAGCGGTGTGGCGGCTATCATATTTTTGCCGAATAAAGGGGAAAGATTCAATATTTTGCGGGCGGGAGTACTCGTTTCGATCATCAACATTTTAATCATTTCTTTTCTCCAATTTGTCGGGGGCGGACAGTTTGCCAAAATGGAATACCTTTTCCACGTGATATACGGAGTCGTTTCCGGAATTCTTTCTGCCGTTTTGGCCATTGGTGTCTTGCCGTTTTTGGAAGCGGCGTTCGGCATTTTATCAACGATTAAATTGATTGAACTGTCAAACCCCAACCACCCGTTATTGAAAAAGGTTCTTACGGAAGCCCCGGGAACGTACCATCACAGCGTCATGGTCGCCAATTTGGCCGAAGCCGCGTGTGAAGCAATCGGTGCGAACGGACTGCTTGCCAGAGTGGGAGCATATTATCATGATGTGGGTAAAACAAAACGGCCGCATTTCTTTATCGAAAACCAAATAAATATGGAAAACCCCCATGACAGGCTGCCCCCGTCAAGAAGCAAAGACATTATCATTGCTCATGTGCCGGATGGAGTGGCAGAATTGAAAAAACATAAATTGCCGAAGGAAATAGTCGAAATAGCGGAGCAGCATCATGGAACGAGCTTGTTAACATTTTTCTATCACAAGGAAAAAAAGATGAATGAACATGTAGCAGAATCAGACTACCGTTATCCCGGCCCGAAACCAAGGTCGATGGAGGCAGCTGTGATCAGTATTGCCGACAGTGTGGAAGCCGCAGTACGGTCCCTGAGAAATCCCACACAGGATGAAATAAAAAAACTTGTCCATCAAATTGTGCAAGATCGGCTGCTTGACGGGCAACTAAATGAGTGCAACATTTCGTTAAAACAGCTTGAGACAATAAAAGCCACATTTTGCGAAACATTAAGCGGTATTTTCCATTCGCGTATCGAGTATCCTGGCAATAAAGAGGAGAAGGTGATGTTAGATGGGACTGGAAATTGATTTTTTGGACGAAACGAATGAAATAAAGACAAGGCAATTAGAGCTCATAAAACGCCTGCTGGAACGAGCGGCATCATTGGAAATGGGTGAAGGCAGCGATGGTGAGGTGTCTGTCACCTTTGTTTCCAACGCAGCGATACAGGAGCTGAACCATTCATACCGGGGCAAAAACGCCCCGACGGATGTTCTGTCGTTTCCAATGGAGGAGTCGGGTGAAGGAGAGGTGGACATTACACACGATCCCGAAATCCCAAGGATACTCGGGGATATTGTCATATCGTTTGACAAGGCCCGAGAGCAGGCACAACAATATGGCCATTCGCTCGAAAGAGAGCTGGGATTTTTGGCGGTACATGGATTTTTGCATCTGCTCGGATACGATCATGAGACTGCTGAAGCGGAAAAGCAAATGTTTCAAAAACAAGAGGAAATACTGAAGAGCCATGGCCTGGAAAGATAGGAACGTATTTTCGTGGCGCCGGCTCGCCTATTCGTTCAAATACGCTTTCCAGGGCATTGCACATGCCTATTCAAATGAGAAGAATTTCCGATTTCATATTGCAGCAGCCATCTTGGTCACCGTCTGCAGCTTCGTATTCCAGCTTGATAAAGTGGAATGGCTGTTTATATTGATCTGTATTTTCGGCATATTTGTTCTGGAACTGATCAATTCAGCGCTTGAAAGGATTGTGGATTTGATTTCAGAGGAATACAGCCAGCTCGCCAAACAGGCCAAAGACCTAGCCGCCGGTGCGGTTTTTATGTATACGATCATGACAGTGATCATCGGGCTCGTTATTTTCTTGCCCAAAATATTTGGTTGACGAAAGAATACCTTTTGGGTATTTCTTTTTTGCTTTTAAAGAAAGTATAAGTTTTTTTAGGGTTTAACATTTTGAACAAAGCCCTTAGTTGTCTAGCTCCGACGCACAGGATGTGCTAGTGCAGGCGAAGCGACAGGACAAGGAAAGCTTAGGCAGCATCGTCATCGTACGAAGGAAAAGCGAAGCTTTTTCGAGGACGTCGCTGCTTGAGCCTGCCTTCGTCGCCGTGTTTCCTTTATCTCGTCGGAGGCACTCCAGTCTGTACGTCGATGGGCAAGGCGCTTGCGCTTTTCTTACGTTAGGGAAAATTTTATGCATTATAGGAAGGGGAGCGCATACATACGAGATGCCGGCTAAGTTTTATTGATTCATTCAGGGCCTCATTTGAAACATCGTTTGTAATGCGATAAAATAATGGCACACTTTTCCTTTGGGAAAAATGATGAAATGATCTAAAAAATTTTCCGGGAAAATATCACTTTTTTTATGAAAAATGTAGTAAAATAATGATAAGGACGCAAAGGAGATTTGGATGGATATTGAGCAATTGATTCAAGAGGCGAAAAGATCCAGGGGAAATGCGTATGCACCTTATTCCAAATTTTTGGTGGGTGCGGCACTGTTGGCAAAAGACGGCACTGTGTATCTTGGCTGCAATATTGAAAACGCGGCTTACAGCGTGACGGTCTGTGCGGAAAGGGTTGCAATATTTAAAGCGCTTTCAGAAGGGGTGAGTGAGTTTGCCGCTCTCGCTGTAACAGCCGATGCAGACCGCCCGGTATCCCCGTGCGGTGCATGCCGGCAAGTCATTGCGGAACATTGCCCAAAAAATATGAAAATCATCATGTCAAACAGCAAAGGGAACATTCAGGAATGCACGGTGATGGACTTGCTTCCGTTTGCGTTTTCCCGGGAGGATTTGAATGAGCAGCATGATTGAAAGGAATTCAACGTTTAAATCTGGTTTTGTCTCTATTATTGGGAGGCCGAATGTCGGGAAGTCAACATTTTTAAACCGGGTGATTGGCCAAAAAATCGCCATCATGAGCGATAAACCACAAACGACAAGAAACAAAGTACAGGGTGTACTGACGACCGATCAAGCTCAGGTGATCTTTATTGATACGCCTGGTATTCATAAGCCAAAGCATAAGCTTGGCGACTTTATGATCAAGATGGCCATGAATACGTTTAATGAAGTGGATCTTATTTTGTTCATGATCAACGCAGAAGAGAAACTTGGCCGAGGGGACGAGTTTATCATCGAACAATTAAAAAGTGTTCGGACACCTGTTTTTCTCGTCATCAATAAAATCGATAAAATACATCCTGATGAGCTTTTTGCCACAATCGAAGAATATAAAGATATGCTATCATTTCAAGAGATTATTCCGATTTCGGCACTGGAAGGAAACAATGTCGGGAAACTGCTTGAGCTTATAAACGAATATTTGCCGGAGGGACCGCAATATTATCCTGCCGACCAGGTGACAGATCACCCGGAAAGGTTTATTGTATCCGAACTGATTCGGGAAAAAGCGCTGCATCTGACCCGGGAAGAAGTTCCCCATTCCATTGCAGTTGTCATTGATCAAATGAAAGTACAAGAAAATAAAAACATCATTCACATTATGGCCACGATTATCGTGGAACGCAGTTCGCAAAAAGGAATCATCATTGGAAAACAAGGAAAGATGCTGAAAGAGATTGGACAACGTGCACGAATCGAGATTGAAAACCTGCTTGGTTCAAAAGTATTTTTAGAACTTTGGGTCAAGGTCCAAAAAGACTGGAGAAATAAAGCTTCACACCTGAAAGATTTTGGATTTACAGACGACAATTACTAAATGATCCCGTAAAAGGTCGTTTGTCATTTAACAAAATTTACGTGGAATCTTCCTGGTCTGCCTGGACAAACATATTCATGAAACCACTCAAGAAAGGCGGGATTCAAATGTATGAGTTTACTTGGAAAGTTTTTAAGAAGACAGGAAATATTGACACATACCTGCTTCTAAAGGAACTTGAGAAAGAGGAACATATGAATGCTCTGCCGATGGAAGAACCAGACGAGGTGGATTATCCTGTATCTTGATGAACCATTTACAAAAGACTTGATTTCGTCACCTTCTGCTTTTCTTCAAACGCCCAATGCAGTATGATACCTCTAAAGGGGTTATGAGCATGCTGCAAAAAATAGAAGGAATTGTGGTCAGATCCACAGATTATGGAGAATCTCATAAAGTTGTCGCCATTTTCAGCAGGGAAGCGGGGAAAATTTCCGGGGTGGCCCGAGGCGCAAAAAAGCCAAACAGCCGCCTTTCGGCCATTTCCCAGCTCTTTACATACGGCCATTTTTTGCTCCAGGCCGGCCAGGGATTGGGCACCTTGCAGCAGGGAGAAATCATTGCCGCCTTCAAGGGTATAAAAGAAGACATATTTAAAACGGCCTACACCGCCTATATAGTGGAAATGGTTGATAAGGGCACACAGGATAGACAACCGAACCCCTATTTGTTTGAATTGCTTCTTCAAACGCTGCAATATATTGATGAGGGCCTGGATCCCGATATTCTTACGTTTATATTTGAAATGAAGATGCTGCCTGTTCTCGGCTTGTATCCGGAAATGGGAAAATGTGCCATTTGCGGGAGCACGGAAGGCACATTCTCGTTTTCCATAAGGGAAAACGGATTGATTTGCCATCGCTGCATGGATCATGATCCTCACTGTCTGCCGCTCTCCCGGCAGTCGATCAGGCTTCTCAGGTTGTTTTATTATTTGGATTTAAACCGGCTCGGATCGATTTCAGTGAAACCCGAAACAAAAAAAGAACTCAAAATGGCCATTGACCTGTATTATGAGGAATATTCCGGCCTTTATTTAAAATCGAAAAGATTTCTGGACCAGCTTGATTCATTGCGGGGGAAACTGTAATGGACAGTTGACAACGAACTTGTTTTCGTTTATTTTAGTGGTTAGTAAAACATAAACTGCAAAGAAGGAAAGTAGTATTCAATCCAATTCCATGATAGCGAACCCGGGACGGTGAAAGCCGGGGGATGGAACGTTGAAGAAGGCAGTCCCGAGCAGGCGTGAAAGAAAGTGGCCGATTTTTCGGCAAATAGGGTGGAACCGCGGGCGAACGCCCGTCCCTATGCTTATGACTGTAAGCATGGGGACGGGCGTTTTTATCATGAGAAAGGGTGATATGTGTGAATATACAAGAAATGATTTTGACACTCCAAAAGCACTGGTCAGATTACGGCTGCATTTTAATGCAGGCTTATGATGTTGAAAAAGGTGCAGGAACGATGAGCCCGTATACATTTTTGCGCGCCATCGGCCCGGAGCCTTGGAACGTGGCATATGTGGAACCATCAAGACGTCCCGCGGATGGCCGCTACGGGGAAAACCCGAACAGGCTGTACCAGCATCATCAGTTTCAAGTCATCATGAAGCCATCTCCAGAAAACATTCAGGACATGTACTTGGACTCTCTGCAAAAGCTGGGGATTGATCCGCTGGAGCATGACATCCGGTTTGTGGAAGATAACTGGGAAAATCCGTCGCTTGGCTGCGCAGGGCTTGGCTGGGAAGTGTGGCTTGATGGCATGGAAATTACCCAGTTCACGTATTTTCAGCAAGTAGGGGGCTTGGAATGCAAGCCGGTTTCCGTCGAATTGACCTATGGCATTGAACGGCTTGCCGCCTATATTCAGGAAAAAGACAACGTGTTTGAGCTGGAGTGGACGGATGGATTTACAATTGGCGATATCTTCTATCAGCCCGAGTACGAACATTCCAAATACGCCTTTGAAACATCAGATCAGGATATGCTGTTTACGCTTTTTACGATGTATGAGAAAGAAGCGAAGCGGCAAATGGAAGGCGGTCTTGTTCACCCGGCATACGATTACATTTTAAAATGCTCCCATGTCTTTAACCTGCTTGATGCGAAAGGGGCCATTTCTGTAACGGAAAGAACCGCGTATATCGCAAGAATGAGAAACATGGCACGCCGTGTTGCAAAAACCTTTTACGAAGAAAGAGAAAAGCTCGGCTTCCCGATTTTACAAACCGAGAAGGAGGAATGTGGGCATGAATAAAAGAGACATATTGCTTGAAATCGGAATGGAAGAGATGCCCGCAAGGTTTATCCGTGAAGCGATCGACCAGCTGGAACAAAAAGTGATCGGCTGGCTTGATGAAAAAAAGATAAAGCACGGCGAAGCGAGAGCTTTCTCCACGCCGCGAAGGCTGGCAGTGATCATCCATGATGCAGCCGAAAGGCAGGAAGACAGTGAAGAAGAGATAAAAGGACCTGCCAAAAAAATAGCGCTGGATGAAAATGGCAACTGGTCAAAGGCTGCCATTGGCTTCAGCCGCTCGAACGGGATGACGACGGACGACATTTATTTTAAAGAAATAAAAGGAACGGAATATGCCCATGTAAAGCGGTTTGTCAAAGGGGAGCAAACAAGCAATTTGCTTCCCGAACTCGAACATATTGCTGCGGGCCTCCATTTTCCAAATAATATGCGCTGGGCCGGCCATTCCCTTAAATATGTCAGGCCAATCCGCTGGCTTGTGGCCATGTTCGGAAATGAAGCCGTTCCTTTTTCCATAGCAGGAGTCCAAACGGACGTGGTGACGAGGGGCCACCGTTTTCTCGGAGACAAGACTGCCATTGTCGCGCCTGCCGAGTATGAAGGGCGCTTATTGGACCAGTATGTGATCGCGGACGTTGAAAAAAGAAAGCAATTGATCCTCGAACAAATGAAAAAGTTGGAAGAGGAACGAAACTGGGTGATTCCAATCGAAGAAGATCTTCTTGAGGAAGTGACCAATCTTGTGGAATATCCGACGGTCTTTTTCGGCAGTTTCGAGGAGAAGTTTTTAAGCCTTCCGGAAGAGGTCCTTATTACCTCCATGAAATCGCATCAGCGGTATTTTCCGGTCCGGGACCGGTCCGGACGGCTGCTCCCGTACTTCGTGTCCGTTCGGAATGGTAATTCCCATCATATCGATACAGTAACGAAGGGGAATGAAAAAGTACTGCGCGCAAGACTCGCCGATGCCGAATTTTTCTTTGAAGAAGATAAAAAAATGGAGATTGACGATGCTCTTAAAAAACTGGAGACGATTATTTATCATGAAAAAATCGGCACCTTGGCCGGGAAGGTAAAACGAATCCGGAAAATGACGAAGGAAATTTGCCTGGCACTGCACCTGCCAAAAGACGAACAGGGATTGGCAGACCGGGCGGCGGCGATATGCAAGTTTGATCTCGTCATGAATATGGTGGATGAATTCCCGGAGCTTCAGGGCATCATGGGGGAAAAATACGCCCTGCAAAAAGGGGAGCCTGCTGATGTCGCGCGGGCGATCCGGGAACATTATCAACCAAGACATGCCCGTGACAGTGTCCCCGCGTTGACAATCGGGGCTGTCGTTGGTATCGCCGATAAGCTGGATACGATCGTTTCATCATTTGCCATCGGTTTAATACCGACAGGTTCGCAAGACCCGTACGCATTACGCAGAAGCGCTTCCGGGATTATCCATATTTTGATTGATAAAAACTGGAATATTTCCTTAACAGACCTGCTGGAAAAAACAATTGCCATTACGAAAGAGGACTCGATCGGAGAGAGCAAAGGGCTGCTTGAAAATGTATTGCAGTTTTTCCGATTGCGCATGAAATTCATGCTGCAGGAACATGATATCCGTCATGACATCATCGATGCTGTACTCGGGGGAGCGATGGACGGAGTGCCGGATATAATGGAAAGGGCCCAAACGTTGGAGGAAAGGAAGGATGACCCCGACTTTAAAGAAACAATTGAATCTTTGGCCCGCGTATTGAATATCGCTCAAAAGGCCGGGAAAGAGGATAAGATTGACCCTGCTTTATTCAAGAGCAGTGAAGAACAGAATCTTTATAAAGAATATATAAGACTAAGTGACACTTTCCGTGCCCGGCATGGTGCAAAATCCCGTTTTTCGGCATTGAAACAATTGAAGCCTGCCATCACCAATTATTTTGATCATACAATGGTCATGGCAGATGATATCGCCATCAGAAACAATCGGCTAGCGCAAATGAAAAAACTTGCTGATTTGATTGGCTCATTTGCCCAAATGAATGAAATTATTGTGAAATAATTGGAAAAGGGGACATAAAACCCCTTTTCCCTTTATTGAAGTGATTCTCATTGAATGCGATATAGTATATACTAAATGATAATAAGTATGTCATATTCCATGTCCATGGGTGGTGAGCAAAATCGAACTGAGCAAAAGACAGGAACGCATATTGGAAATCGTCAAGGAAAACGGTCCGATTACAGGAGAACATATAGCGGAAAAGCTGAATTTGACGCGGGCAACATTGAGGCCTGATCTGGCTATTTTGACAATGGCCGGCTATTTGGACGCGCGGCCGCGTGTTGGTTATTTTTATACGGGAAAAACAGGGACCCAGCTCCTGACGGATAAAATGAAAAAACTTGTTGTCAAGGACTACCAGTCCATGCCTGTCGTCATCCATGAAAACGTTTCAGTTTATGATGCCATCGTTACAATTTTCTTGGAAGATGTCGGTACATTGTTTGTTACAGATGATAACCATCATTTAGCCGGAGTCCTTTCACGGAAAGACCTGTTGAGGGCGAGTCTTGGAAAGCAGGAATTATCTACATTGCCCGTGAACATTATCATGACCAGGATGCCAAATATCACGATGTGCAAAAAAGAAGACTTGCTCATTGACGTGGCCAAAAAATTGATCGATGTTCAAATAGATGCGGTTCCCGTAGTAAAAGAAACGAATTCAGGGTTTGAAGTAATCGGGAGGCTGACCAAAACAAACATTACGAAAGCATTTGTTGCGCTTGCCGACCAGGGGGAATAGTTTACATGATGGAAGAAGGTGATCAGGATGACGGAACCAATCATTTATGTCGTATCGGATTCCGTAGGCGAGACGGCGGAGCTCGTTACGAAGGCGGCAATCACGCAATTCGAGGGCTCCAATGCCGTTATTAAACGGTTTCCGTACGTGGAAGTAAAGGAGAATATTGATGATGTCATATCACTGGCAAAAATGAGCCGAAGCATCATTATTTATACACTCGTGAAGCCTGATATCAGAATGTACTTACAAAATCAAGCGGAGCAGTCGGGAATTCATGCAATCGATGTGCTGGGCCCGCTCATGAATATTTTTGAAACGGTGTTTGGCCAAAAGCCTTCGTGTGAACCGGGGCTTGTCCGAAAATTGGACGCAGACTATTTTAAAAGAATTGAAGCAATCGAATTTGCGGTGAAATATGATGACGGCCGGGATCCGAGGGGTTTGCTTAAGGCCGACATTGTATTGATAGGTGTTTCACGTACTTCCAAAACACCCTTGTCCCAATATTTGGCGCATAAAAGATACAAAGTGGCGAACGTGCCTGTTGTCCCGGAAGTCGATCCGCCCGAGGAACTGTTCAAGATTGATTCCAGCAAGTGTATCGGATTAAAAATCAGTGCTGAAAAGCTTTACGAAATCAGAAGGGAAAGGCTGATCACACTCGGGTTGGATGATAACGCGATCTATGCCAACATAGAAAGAATCCGCAGGGAAATCAACTACTTTGAACAAATTGCCAGTAAAATTGGCTGCCATGTCATTGACGTAACAAGTAAAGCCGTTGAAGAAACAGCCAATATCATTATGAATCATATACAGAATAAAAAATGAGCGGACGATCCGCTCATTTTTTATTTGGGACTTTCGAGTCAGCCTTGAGGAGTAAAAAATCTTCGAGATAATTTCAATTACCATACCCCCTAAATTTTGATAAATATGGGATAATTTAACTGTGTTTATCATGATTTAGGGGGATTTATGGATGATTACAAGAAAAGA
>NZ_JBFEGN010000059.1:0-25636 GCF_047228825.1 Siminovitchia jepli | reverse complement strand
ACAGTTTGGGGAGGTACTCCTTTTTTTGTGTCTCAAAAGCCTTGGGGCTCTAGGGCTGATATTTATGAAATTGATTCCTTTGTATAACATATTCCAAATGAGTCAATGAGGGTAACCAGGAACTTTTTATAGGATCGGATAGCCCATATTATACTGAAGAGCGGCAGTTAACTAAAACATATCCAAACTGGTCAGTAGAGAGTAAATGAAATCGGCACAACTATATAGCTTATTTTTTGCTAGTTGTGCCATGTAAGAAAACTTACTAAGAATTATAGAGCATCTTTCTTGCTTTCCATCCCTGCCTGATCCGGCTGTCTCTTTTTCCATACATAATACGCAATGGTAATTAAAATTAACCATGGGATCCCGTAAATTAATGTTTCTTTGAAATTTTCAGAGTACCAGGTAGATATGACGACAGAGAAAACGAGGCCTGCACCTAGAATAGATGTAAAAGGATAGCCGATCATGTTGACAGGAAGCTTTCTACCACCATTTTTATTCCAAGTTTTCCGGAACGCAAGGTGGGTAATAAAGATCATAAACCAAGTAAACATGGCGCCAAAACTAGAAATTGAAACCATTGTTGAAAATGCAGTTTCCGGTGAAACAACCGTGTAAATGCTCGCAATGGCAATACCGATTACAGAGGTTGCCAGAGCTGTAGTTGGAACAGAATTTTTACTTAACTTACCGAATGGCTTTGGCGCATAGCCGGCACGGGATAAAGAGAACATCATGCGAGTTGAAGTATACAGTTGGCTATTCATTGCTGAAAGTGCAGCCACAAGGACTACGAAGTTAACAATACCTGCAGCACCAGGAACATTTAGTATCTCCATTACTTTTACAAAAGGACTGATTTCAATACCAGCGGCACCCCACGGAACAATCATAAGCATAAGAGATAAAGACACGATATAAAACAATATTAATCTAACAACTGCCGATCTTAAAGCAATAGGAACCGCTCTTTCAGGATCTTTTGCTTCTCCCGCACTAACTGCGATCATTTCAATACTTAAATAGCTAAAAAGTGATATAAAGATTGCAATCCACATTCCCCAAAATCCATTAGGGAAAAACCCGCCATCATTTGTATAGTTTTGAACACCTATACCAGATGAACTGTCAGCGCCCACAATAACGTATACCGCGAGGATAATAAAAGCAGTAATCGCCACAATTTTGATGAAAGAGAGCCAATATTCAACTGCGCCAAACATGTTGACGCTCGTTGCATTAACATAAATAAGAAGCCCGGCAAAAAGAAAAATCCATACCATTCCTGGCACAGTCGGGAACCAATATTTCATATAAATAGCGATCGCCGTTACTTCCGTTCCAACCGCACATACGAGGCAAAACCAATATGAATATCTTACAGAAAAACCGGACCACGTGTTTAAATATCTCTCAGCATAGGCACCGAATGAACCGGAAGTCGGATGCGCCACCGTCATTTCAGAAAGCGCTCCCATTAATAAAATGGCGATGAGCGCACCTATTGCATAACTGATAATAACACTTGGCCCAGCTGTACTGATGGCTAAGCCGCTCCCCAAAAACAAACCTGTTCCAATAGCACCGCCGATGGCGATCATCGTTAGCTGTCCAGTAGTCAGCCCTTTGTTTAATCCTTTTTCTCTTTCAATAATCTCTTGAATCCGATCATCTTGCCGCATTTATCTCACCCCTATTTCCCTTTTTTCATCACACCCTATGAATGCCTTGTCATTTTTTTTAAAATAATAAATTTAGTCCTTTAGGATGATCCGCCTTCAAGATCCCAATGGAAATGATAAATTTCATTCATTGTGACTGTCCTTTTCCAATCCTCAGAAACAATTAGTGAAACTTGATAACCTGATAATCGCCAAGCCCGACGGCTTTTGCCTGCTGCTCCAAATTACTGTACTGACCGCCCGGCATTTTATGTTTGTATTTTTCAGTGTGCGGGGAGACCATCCCGTTTTTAAAGTCTTTGTAGTACCTGGAAATATCTTGGCCAGCAGCGACGATGCCCATCCCGAAAGGTCGTGTCGGGTATCAGGACATACTTCCTGGTTTTGACCTCGTCCACAAGCCCGTCCACGTCCTTTTCACCCAGAATCTGTTTAGTCTCTGACTGGGTTGGTTGTCCATCGGAATGGATGGGGTTCTCTGATCGGCCTTCTCGTCTTCTCGATGCACGGGAAACCGTTGACCGTCACTGTCCCAATATAATTGAGCATTTTCGCACCTCGATCCCGGCTTTCCTGAAGGGAATACAGCTTGGTGCTGCTGTCCAAAAATGACGTGTCATATTCTCCCGTGGTGAATTGCTCGTGCTCCATCACGTTGATTAAAAATGGGATATTCGTTTTGGCACTGCAGAATCCGGAATTCCTCAGGATCCGAACTACCTTTGACACTACGTCAGCGCCTGTGTAAAAACTTTTACGGGGAGGAAATTGTAATGTGGAGTAATGACCGCACCCTAGAAGCCGTTACCCGCATGGAGGCGGACCCCAATGCCTCCTCCTGAGCAGTACACCATGGCCTGCCGGTATCCGGCATAAAGTTATGGAACGGATCCGCTGTCGTGACCAGCGACTGGATCACGTATACGTTAATGGTGAAGTCTTCCTGCTTCGGGATTTGGTTTCCATCAAACTTTCTACCGGGCCATTGCTGCCCGAAACAACAGGAATGCCTACCATTATTGCCTGTTCCTTCGCTTTACCTTGTCCCCGAACATATCGTAATGGCGGATCCCCGGACCGATAAAGATAGTCCCTTTTTCGGCACAACGTTTCGCCAGCTCGATATTTTCGGATAAAAAGCCGTAGCCCGGATGGATAGCATGTAACCGCTCCACTATCTTCTTGATTTTATGGAAAGAAAACATTGTTCAGGACCAATTTGGCTGCAGTCCTTACATCCACTGAACAAGACTCTTGCAGTTCTCAACTATTATTTTCTAATCTTTCTGATTTCTAAGCTCGTTAATTGGTAGACCGCCAGCCCCCCAATGGCTGCGTTCCATTTCCGTTACGAGGACCCGAACCTGTTCCGGTTTAACGGAAAGGTTTTTTACGGCTGCCTCTGTAACATCCGCAATCAATCCCTTAATTTCTTTACGGCTTCTGCCTTTTAAAACTAGTATTTGAAAAATCGGCATCATATCCACTTCCTCATTCGCAATAAAAGGAGACACTGCCTAATCCGTTAAACTGGGCGACAACCGTATCCCCGGAATCAAACGAAATGGCCTCAGACATCGCGCCACTCAGGATCACTTCGCCCTTCTTGAATCCTCTCCCCCGTTTGCTCAACTGCTTGGCCGCCCATGCTATGGCTGTTGCTGGATGTCCGAGAACAGCGGCACTGGATCCGGTCTGTTCCACTTTTCCATTTTTGGACATAACCATGCCGATATTGCCCAAATCGAGTTTGTCAGGGCTGACCAACTGACTGCCAATCACAAACTTGATGGATGAACAATTGTCTGCCACTACATCCGTAAGAGTAAAGCGGAAATCCTTATAACGGCTGTCGATCACTTCCAACGCAGGAGCCACATACTTGGTCGCAGCAATGACAGCTGCTTCCGTTACATTATCTCCCTCGAGATCTTTGTCCAAAAAAAAGGCAATTTCAGGTTCAGCTTTCGGATGGATTAGTTGGGATCTTTTGATTGGCTGCCATTCGTACGCCAGCATATCCGCATGGAGGTATCCGTAAATGGCTTCGTTGACTCCCATCATTTCCTGTTTGGCTTTACTGGTCAAGCCCAGCTTGATTCCGACTGTTTTTGTTTGATTTTCTTCCAGCCTGCGGGCGAGGAGACCGTCCTGTAGCTCATAGGCCTTTTCAATGGTCAAGTTTGGATAGGTATCCGTAATTTTGACTACTTCGCGGGCTTCCCGCTCAGCCGACAAAAGGTAGTCAATGATTTCTTTGTCTTCTTTTGTTTTCAGTATCATGTTCCCGCCTCCACTGCTTGTTTTTTGGATAGATTGGTCGCCACATCAAGAATCATATCCTCCTGGCCGCCGACGACTTTCATCTTACCGAGTTCAATTAAAATATCGCGCGGATCTATTCCAAATTTCTTCCCTGCCCGCTCGGCATGGAGCAAGAAACTGGAGTAAACACCGGCAAAACCCAGGACCAAGCTTCCTTTTTTAATTTCCTGGGATCCAGGAATAATCGGGCCAACAACATCTTCAGCCAAATCCATCATTTTATATAAATCGATCCCGACATCGTATCCCATCCGTTCCATTACGGCTAACAGCACTTCCGTCTGCGTATTGCCGGCTCCTGCACCGAGACAGCGGACACTGCCGTCAATCCGCGTCGCTCCTTCCTCAATAGCCGCAAGTGTGTTGGCTACGGCTACTGACAAATTGTTATGACCATGAAAGCCCACTTCGATATCGAGGCTGTTGCGGAGGGCTCTTACTCTCTCCCGAACTTCATGCGGAAGCAACGCTCCGGCTGAATCCGTCACATACACAGCTTGCGCTCCATAGCTTTCCATTAATTTTGCCTGTTCCACCAACTTTTCCACCGGTGCAGAATGCGCCATCATCAAAAATCCTAAAGCTTCCATTCCAAGCTCGCGGGCCATGTTAATATGCTGGGCGGAAACATCTGCTTCTGTCACGTGCGTCGCCACTCTGACGAGTTTTGCCCCGCGTTTGCCCGCTTCTTTTAATTCATGCACAGTGCCGATACCCGGCAGAAGTAATACGGCGATTTTCGACTGTTTGGCTTCCTCAACTGCCGCTTCGATCAGTTTCATCTCATCTACCAGAGACCTTCCGTACTGGATTGTTGATCCTCCCAGGCCGTCTCCGTGGCTGACTTCAATATAATGCATGCCTGCCTCGTCAAGGGCGCGTGTAATATCACGTACCTGCTGTTCGGTAAATTGGTGAGCGACTGCATGACTTCCGTCACGCAGACAGACTTCTGTAATTTTAATATCCTTTCCAGGTTTGCTCATAAAGGGAGAACTCCTTTCTTATTTGTTATTTGCAGCTAGGTTAAGAGACAACGGCCATACTGCGGGCAATATCTTCTCCAACTCTTGCTGCGGCAGCTGTCATAATATCAAGGTTTCCTGCATATGGAGGGAAATAATCTCCGGCTCCTTCCACTTCAAGGAAAATTGTGACGATATTGCCGTCAATTAAAGGTTCCTGCTTTAACCGGTAGCCCGGCACGTATTCCTGCACTTTTTCGACCATGGCATGAATTGAATCAAGAACAGCCTGTTCATCCATGTTTTTCACTTCGCAGTAAACAGTATTTCTCATTAAAATTGGAGGTTCCGCGGGATTCAAAATGATCAGGGCTTTTCCTTTGTCTGCTCCGCCGACCTCCTCGATTCCACGCCGGGTTGTTATTGTGAATTCATCAATATTGGCCCGAGTTCCAGGCCCTGCACTTTTACTGGAAATAGTAGCTACGATTTCTGCATAAGCCACATCAGCTACTCCATTTACTGCGTTGACCATTGGGATCGTTGCCTGACCTCCGCAAGTGATCATGTTGACGTTGTCTGCAGGCTCATCCCCTACCTTGGTACCCACTGCAGGGCTGAAAAACGGACCGACCGCCGCAGGTGTCAAGTCTACTACTTTTTTTCCCATCTCTTTTAAGATTTTTGCATGGTTCAGATGGGCCTTTGCCGATGTAGCATCAAAGACAATGTCCGCAAGGTCAGGATGGTCAATAAGCGCCTGTATTCCGTTAAAAAATGTCTGATATCCTTTATCCCGCGCCCTTTTCAAACCTTCGGAATGCTCTTCTATGCCGATAACAGCCGTCAATTCGATGACTTCACTGTTTTCAAGCTTATACATCAGGTCTGTCCCAATATTTCCCGATCCGATTATGGCGGATTTTACTTTCCCCATAAAATATTCTCCTTTCATTTTGCTTCTATTTAAATGTCACGCTGACGGAACCAAACGAGCCGAAGTCGGCTTTTACATGATCACCGGCTTCAACCGCCAAGGCAGCCGAAAGGGCCCCAGGTAAAATCAGTTCATCCTTTTTCAACATGATGCCGAATTCATGCAATTTATTGGCCAGCCAGGCAATCGCTTCCGCCGGATGGCCAAGAGCCGCCGCTCCGGATCCGGTAGCGATTAGTTCCTCATTTTTATATAGAGCCATTCCTGCTGTGCGCAAATCCGAATTTTCCAGTGTGGAATAACGCTCTCCGATCACCACTTTCGCAGATGAACCATTGTCCGCTACTGTATCTATTAACTTGATTTTCCAATCCGCAATGCGACTGTCAATGATTTCCAACGTAGGAACAACATATTCAGTCGCCAGCAAAACATCTAAATAGGTCACATTCGGGCCGACCAGGTCATCACTCAGCATAAAGCCGATTTCAGCTTCCACCCTCGGGGCAATCATTTCCGTAATATCAATCGTGCTACCGTTTTCAATCCGCATATCGTCAAACAAATGCCCATAATCCGGTTCGTCAACATTAAGCATCTTTTGCATGGCTACACTTGTTAAGCCGACCTTCTTGCCAATAACCGTTTTTCCCTGTTCAATTTTTAACTTCACTGTCTCCAATTGGATTTGATAAGCATCCTGCACTGTCAGAGACGGGTCACGCTCGGTTAAAGGAGACACTTCTTTACGAGTCTCTTCCGCATTGAACAGTTCTAGAGCAAAATCCGCAATTTTAGTGGTCACTTTTTCCCCTCCTGCAAGTAAAACAAAGGAAAGGTGATTGAATCACCTTTCTTTTGTATTGTCACTTTTTCATTGTGATAGTTTTTGCTTCAGTATAAAATTCGAAGCTGTGCCTTCCGCCTTCTCTTCCAATTCCACTGGCCTTTGAACCTCCAAATGGAGTCCTTAAATCACGGACATACCAGCAGTTCACCCAGAGGAGTCCGGAATTGATAGATGAAGAAACCCGCTGGGCTCTTCTCAAATCGTTTGTCCAAACTACTCCGGCCAGGCCATAAATGGAGTCATTGGCAATAGCAACCGCCTCTTCTTCCGTTTTAAATGGGATAATGACCGGAACCGGTCCGAAGATTTCTTCCTGTGCCACCCGCATATTGTTTTTTACATCATATAGAACAGTTGGCATATAGAAGTTCCCTTCTTCAAGCCCCTCGACTCTTTTACCCCCATACGCCAGCTTGGCACCCTCTTCAAGTCCGATCTGTACATATTTATCAACTGTCTCCAAATGGCTGTTGGATACAAGAGCACCCATGTCAGTCGACTTATCCAATGGATCTCCAACCTTGATATTACGGACGGCTTCTACGAATTTATCCAGAAATTGATCATAAATGCTTTCCTGTACAAGAATTCTGGAGCCAGCCAGGCAGATTTCCCCCTGGTTACGGAAAATTGCTTCAATCGAACCTGCTACTGCTTCATCTAAATCTGCATCTTCAAAAACGATGTTGGCTGACTTTCCGCCCAGCTCCAAAGAAACGGGAATCAGATTCTTGGAAGCATTGGCCATGACTGTTTTTCCTGTTTCGGATTCGCCTACAAATGACAGACGGCGTACAGATGGATGGGTAGCCATGACCGTACCGACCTTACTGCCCGGTCCTGTGACGATATTCAGAACCCCCGGCGGCAAGCCGGCTTCATTGGCAATTTCTCCTAACATTACAGCGCTCAGAGGCGTGTAAGAGGCAGGCTTTACTACAATGGTGTTGCCTGCTGCCAATGCTGCTGATGCTTTCCAAGTCATCTGCATGAACGGGAGATTCCACGGAATGATCAGACTTGTCACTCCAGCCGGAGCGTATTGCGTATAGGACAGATGGTTACTCATATCGTAATGCTCATGCACCATATACTTGGCCATTTCTGCAAAAAAGCGGAAGTTGGCCGCGGATCGAGGGATATCAAAATCCCGGCTCTCTTTAATCGGCTTGCCAACGTCCAGTGTTTCAACATAGGCCAGCTCGTCCACTTTTTCGAGAATTAAATCAGACATTTTGCAAAGGATACGGGAACGTTCTTCCACCGGCATGCGGCTCCATACACCGCTGGCAAACGTGCGCTGAGCAACATCAATAGCACGCTTGGTGTCATTTTGATCCGCATTCGCTACAGAGGCCAGCTTTTGATTATTTGCCGGATTAAGGGAATCAAATGTGGCTCCTGATTGAGCATCCACATACTCGCCATCTATAAAAAGTTTGGCATCCTGTATTTTTGTCCTTTCCAATATTTCCTGCTTCGTCAACTGGATTCCTCCTCGTCCTCTACTTCAAGGATCATTTCAATTTCAATCGCTGTATTGTTGGGAAGCTGAGCCATCCCTACTGCAGAACGGCCGTGCTTTCCTTTTTCGCCGAAAACTTTCCCGAGAAGGTCGGACGCACCGTTCATGACAGCCGGCTGCTCTGTGAAGTCCTCGGTGCTGTTCACCATGCCCAGCACTTTGACAATCCGCTTGACTTTACTTAGTTCGCCCAATTCATTCTTGACGACACTAAGCAGATTGAGCATGGATTGCTGTGCAGCCTTGTAGCCTTCTTTTATCGTCAGATCCCTGCCGAGCTTTCCATGGTATTCATCCACTCCCTGGCCGGCGGTAAACAGCAGATTCCCTGTCCGGACACAGCTTACATAGCTGCCGACGGGAGGTCTTAGGGGCGGAAGCTCCAGCCCGAGCTGCTCCAATCTTTTTTCAGGTGTTTCCGTTCGATCTGCCACATTTCCGGTTTGTTTCGTCATTTCAGCAACTCTTCCTTTACATTGATATTTAAGAATGTCAACGCGTTCTCACCCAGGATGGCTTTCTTTTGTTCTTCCGTCAGATCTGATGTATCGTCTATTACTTTTCCAGGCGGAATTTCACGGAGCAAGAAAGGATAGTCTGATCCCATGACAATCTTTTCATGTCCGAAACGTTCAATTAAATATTTCAGATTCATAGGATCATAGTTCAATGAATCAAAGTAAAACTTCTTCGCATAATAGCTTGGCGGCTTCTCAATTTTCCGGATGTGCGGCCAGACGTTCCACCCTTGATCCAAACGCGGAAGGATGTAAGGGAAAGACCCTCCGCCATGCGCAAAGCATACTTTCAAATTCGGATGCTTTTCCATGACCGCCCCGTTGATCAGGCTTGCTGCTGCCAAAGCTGTCTCACTTGGCATACCGACTGTATACATGAAATTATGACGCGGGAAGCGCTCCCTTCCAAGAGTCTCCCACGGATGGACAAAGAGTGGAATGCTCCACTCTTCTGCCATTTCAAAAAACTCCGCGAAAGATGGATCGTCCAAGTTTTTCCCATTAACATTTGTACCGATTTCAATCCCCTTTAGACCAAGTTCGAACATACAGCGCTTCATCTCACGAATAGCCGTATCTGCATCCTGCATGGGGACCGTTCCAAGTCCTATGAAACGGTTCAGATTACCTTTTACGGTCTCGGCGATAAAATCATTTTGGATTTTAGAAAACTCCTCCGCCTGCGCTGGTTCAGCCCAATAAGAGAATGTCACAGGAATTGGGGAGATCACTTGGATATCGACGCCTTCCTTATCCATATCTTCAATTCTTTTTTCGGGGTTCCATACCTGATCCGTGACTTCACGGAAGTTTTTTCCGGAAACCATGATGTTTGCTCCGCATGAGCATGTCTTTTCCAGCACCGGCCAACGGGCGCCTCCATACTTCTCTACAAAATTAGGTATGTCTTCTGGAATAATATGAGTATGAAAATCTACTCTCATGGTTGCCACAACCCTGTTTCCTCAGGCATGACATGCCCGCACTTTTCACACGTACGAAGATCTTCGCTGCTGTCAAATTCTTCAATGGCGGCCTTTAATTGTGTAGCAATATCTGTAAGCTCAAGTGTTACCCGGTGCAACTCATGATCGCAATGATCACAGTACCAAACCATGTGTTCCTTCTTCCCTTGGCGGGGCTCTTCAATCACCATTCCGATCGTATCAGCCACACGATGCGGGGAATGAGGAACATTTGCAGGAAGTAAAAACACTTCTCCTTCTTTTACGGTAACAACTTCTCTTTTTCCTTCATCATTAATGATTTCAACATAGCAGTCACCCTTGATTTGATAGAAAAACTCTTCTGCGGGACTAATGTGGAAATCACGTCGTCTATTCGGCCCCCCTACCATCATGACAATCATATTGGAACCCGGAAACATTTCCTTGTTATTAACCGGCGGCTGCAGCTGATCCTTGTTCTCTTCGATCCACCCCTTGAGACTGGACGCTTTAAACGTTCTGATTGTGTCTTTTGACATAATGAAATACCCTCCATTCTAAATTTCTCCTAAATAAAGCGCATTCATTTTCGGGCTTTCACCAGGATCCGCTTTTCAATTTAGGAGTTTTGTATTTAAGATTAGTATAGTGAAAGGGCATTTTTTATACGCTAAGGTTATTTCATAATATGAAATATAGCAACATTTCTTTAATTTTTTTATTTATTAACGACGCTGGAATAATTCACTCGGTAAAAAACATGGAAACTTAAATTTCAATGTACCCCAGTTCTTTTAAGATCGACTGGGCAGTGTTCTTAACACTTTGAACGATTAGCGGGTCGCCTTTCATATAAGAAGGGGGGCCAATCAAGTTAACAGCAGCAATAATTTGCTATGAATAGGAAAGAATCGGAGCTGCAATTCCATACATCCCGTCCGAATTTTCACTATTGCTGGTTGAATAACCATTCTGACGAATTAACTTAAGCTCATCCTTCAATACAGACAGCATCAGCGAGGGCCTGATCCTTACAAACGGTGATAAAAGCATTAAAAACCGGATTATCCTTTTTGATCTTAGCCAAAGACTGCTTCACCAATTCTACTGGAGAAATCTTCCTGCCTAATGACTTGGATATTTTCAATAGACTCATATAATCCTCCCTGACGCCTTTACAAGGAACGGGGGCATGCGCCTTTTACATAATCGCTAATAAAATAGAGACCCGGAAGATGTTTACAAACTGTTACATCGCTATCCTAGGTCTCACATTTTTAGTTAAAATTGCTAAACCGTTTACATGGATAACCCCTGGAACTTTTTCTAGGAATGATGGAACGGCTTCTCGTGCCGAAAGCTTTGTCAAGGTAAAGTTAGAAGAGCTGCACAGAAAATCAGTATATACTGATTTTTCTGCGGCAGTCCCCTTTACATTAGTTATCTTATTAATCATTTTAAATCCATCCCAGCAACGGCAATGCCTGATCCCGTTTCCCCTTCAGTATCAACTCTCTTATTCTCGTTGAGGAAATTCTTTCCCCGTTCGGGCAACAAATCGGATGGATAGTTTGGACCAGGAAGTGTTCCCTCAATAGGGGGACATCCCCGGAACGCTTATTTCCAAATCTGAAGTCCTCGCCCACTATTATCTTCTTTGGATTCAATTTGGACAACTCTTGAATAAAATCATCGGCAGTTCTCTGTAAGTAGTCCTGATCAAATGTCGCCATTACCACATGATCTACACCCAGCTTCTTCAGCAGTTGGGCTTTCACCACTGGAGTAGTCAGTATTTGAGCCCCCTGAAAGTACGCTCGGGGAGGCGGATAAAAAGTATAGACGACACTAGGCACTCCCTCGGAACAGCTTATTCTTACCAATTCACGGATAACGGTTTGATGTCCGCGATGCACTCCATCAAAGGCCCCTATGGCTACAACAGAACCGGGTAATGTAAGACTTTCAGTTTGGTGAACGCTCAACTGATCTCCCTCATTTCATCGGATTTGCCAAAAGATTATTTGGTTATCTCTTTGGCCGCTTTTTTGTATTCCGGTGACATCTTCAATGCTTCTTCCAAAGCACGCTCCACACGGGGATAAGTAGGATTGTTTCTCTTATGCACGTTGTAAAACATCCCCATTTTGCGGACCGGGTCACCTGAATAATAACGCTCGTATTGGACCAGCCTTTGTCCGAACGCTTCCCCGCACAGATCCCAGGCCAGTTTAAACAGACGGACCCTTTTCTCGGAAGTGACACCTGCACGGCCAGAATAGTACTTATTCATATCATCAGAGATTTCGGGGTTAACAAAGTCAGCTCCAGTAGGTGACATCAGGAGACCACCTGCCCCGATCGTCTGCAGGATTTCAATTGCTCTGGGATACATATTGGGCAGCAAGCCACGGATCGTTTCAAGCGGCACGATGTTCGGCAGCGCCTCTCCCTGCTCCGTGATGGTGTATTCTCTCTCTGCAGTGCGCACCAGCGCCCGGATCGTCTCTACGCCCTGAATCAGTTCAGACAATTGGTTTTGGACGTTCAGAAATCCATCCACCCCGATGGAGTCCGCTATGGAGCAGGTCACATCCGCAACGAAGGAGAGTTTTACCAGGCCTCTGACAGCAGATTGATGAGAAGGCTGCAAATTAGCACCTGTCTTCGGATACAATAAATTCCCCGCTTCCACGTTCTGGTTGATGAAGACACGCTCCCACGGAACCAATACGTCATCAAAAACGAGTACCGCATCCATCTCCTCAAACCTGGATGCCAAAGGATGATCCCATGTAGAGCGCAAGCCATTCTGGGTCTCCTCACGGCAATAGATCTTCAAGCCCGGTGTATCAATTGGAAGTGCAAACGAGATGGCGAACTTCTCATCCCCAGGTTTGAAGCTTGGATAGGAATAAATGATCACTTCGTCCGTGATTGGTGCAAGGGTAGCAAGCATTTTTGAACCACGTACGATTAACCCGTCTTCCGTTTCCCTTACCACTCCGAGGTG
This sequence comes from Siminovitchia jepli, assembly GCF_047228825.1. Classification (NCBI taxonomy): domain Bacteria; kingdom Bacillati; phylum Bacillota; class Bacilli; order Caryophanales; family Bacillaceae; genus Siminovitchia; species Siminovitchia jepli. The sequence goes on along the minus strand of NZ_JBFEGN010000059.1, from coordinate 12,868 downwards.
GGAATACTCCGAATCCTGCTCATGTGAAGATTTACTGCGGTCGTTTTGCGGGTTGACAATCGCATGTGTAAGGAACAGGTCATTATCCCTCACATACCGGTAGTAATGGATGATGTTATCACCAAAGCGGTCTTCCCCATATTGTCTGAAGAACCAATCGTTAGTGGCGAAGGAGGTTAGCACTACATTCAGGAAATCCGGGGTTCTTCCCATCAAGCCGAATGTGGCTTCTGCCCAAACTTCGAATACCCGTCTGCGTTTTTGTAAATCTTCCCTGTCCCTTGGAATTAAAAACGAATTATTAACCCTTTCACCTGTTTCCTCACAAATATGAGTGATTTGATCTTGGTATTCAGGATCATGCTGCATGTCATAAAGCTTGGCTATCTCCTTGATCGGCTGCCGGAAAACAGGATGATTGTAAACATCCGTTATCTTTTCTCCCCGAAACCACACCTCTGGCTGTCGTGATTTTATACCTTCAATATAGTCTTTTCCTTTTCTGATCCCCATTCTCTATCCCTCCGTTTATATTTAGAATTGTTATTTTCCTTCCAGAATAGTTTTATATTCAGTTTCAAAAAACTTTCCTCTATAGAACATCAGACTTTCACTGTCGTTATAGGAGAAGTCCTTTACTTTCCCCAAAAACAACAGGTGATCGCCCCCTTCATATTCATCCCAGGGGTCACACTGAAAATGAGCGGAAGCTCCTTTCAGCCTCGGGCCTTTTCCAGTTTGATCGTCCCATTCGATAATTAGATCCTCCTGCGGACGACCTGCAAATTGCATTGCATGCCCCCTTTGTTCCGAAGATAAAATATTGATTACGAAAGATCTGTTTTTCAGTTCTTCGAAAGCTTTCGTTTTTTTATCAATCGAAACGAGCAACAGCGGGGGATCCAACGATACTGAAGTAAAAGAGTTAACTGTGATTCCTCTCCTTCGGCCTTCATCATTTTCCCAGGTGACTACTGTGACACCCGTTGCGAAACAGCCGAAACAATTTCGTAACTCTCTGACATTCATTCGTCCCTGCCTCCAATCCTAGCGTTTGTTACTACTAATATATTGAAAACGCTAACACCACTCAATCTCCGGATTCCTCATGATGAAATTACAACAAAATTTTTTCAAATAATTGTATCTTTATTTAGAAAGATGGTGAACTTGCAGTCAGGGTGTTTTATTCCACAAAAAAAGTGACCCGGCCAGATCACTTGAAATATGTAGTGCTGTTTATTTACAGGGTTAAACCACTATTAAAAGGAACGTCTTATACTCACTGCTTGTAGTATAACATTATGGTTAATATAACTAATTTTCATCCTTGGGTTTAGGGCAATAGCTCATGAATATTTTATTTGTAAAGGCTCGGAAGCCACAATACGGCGTCTTCCCAATACGTAATGATCATTAATATGACAACTGTCGTAATCAGGAATGGCATAATGGCCTTTACAAGAGATTCTACTTTTACTTTCGCTACCGAGGAAACAATAAACAGGCCTGTTCCAACAGGAGGAGTCAATAAACCAATTGTCAAGTTAATCGTAATGATGACACCAAAATGAACAGGGTCAATTTGATAGGTTATCAGCAAAGGAGCCAAAACCGGAACCAATATAATTAATGCAGCAATCCCATCTAACACACACCCGAGCAAAAGCAGCAAAATGTTAACCAATAAAAGGAACACGATTGGATTTTCAGAAATACTTAACATAGATTCTGCCATTAATTGCGGAAGTCTCTCATAAGCGATAATGTAGCCGAACAAATTGGCTGTCACAATTAAAAAGGTAATGGTGGCCGTATTTACAACCGTGTTCAATAAAATTTCAGGTATAAATTTTACCTTTAACTGTTTATAAAAAAAACCGATAATGACAGCTATAATACAGGCAACAGCAGCCGATTCAGTCGGTGTGAAAATCCCACCTAATATACCGTATATAATAATGAAGGGAATTAGCAATGCCGGCAAAACATTTAAAAAGCTTTTAAAAATTTCCTTCAGTGTTCCCCGCTCGCTTCTAGGAAAATTCTCTTTGACATTCATGAAGCCAATGACGATTATAAATCCTATTCCCAGTATAATTCCCGGAATAATTCCCGCTATAAACAGATCACCAATAGAAGCTCCTGTCAGCGTCCCATATATGATAAACAGCATACTTGGCGGGATAATCGGAGCTACAACAGACGAAGCCAATGTCAAAGCCGAGGAAAATTCGCGTGAATATCCTTCCTTTTCCATTTCTGGCACCATTACTTTACTCATCATTGCGGCTTGCGCATTTGCTGAACCTAATATGGAGGCAAGAAACATATTCGCAATAATGGAAACATAGGCTAAGCCGCCCTTGAAATGGCCAATTAATACTTTTGCAAATTGTACGAGCCGGCTGGTGATTCCTCCAAAATTCATCAATTCACCGGCAAGCATAAATAACGGAATAGCCAGCAATCCGAAATTATCCATCCCTGAAAACATTTTTTGAGGGACTGTCGCCAACAAAGTAAGGTTGTCAGTTAAAAACAAATAAGCCAAAGATGTAATAGCCAAAACAAGAGAAATTGGAATTCCGATAATCAACAACAAAACAAAAACGACAATAGTTGATACCAAACCAAACGTCATAAAGCATCACTTCTCTTCGGGGTTTTTTTCAACAGATCCACCATGTAATCCAGCATATGAATAAAAGCAAAAGTCAACCCCACCGGAACAGACAGATATGGAATCCACATCGGAATACGCATGGAGCTCGACTTCTGAGGAGATAAGGTCAAGACCCACTCGTAGCTTAAATACAGTAAAAAACCAAGAGTCAGCAAAATAATGAGATGGGTAATGATCAAGAGAACTCTTTTTCCGCTATTAGAAAAACGGTCAACTAAAAAAGTGATAGAAGCTTGGGACTTGTATTTAAGTCCCAAACTCCCTCCCAGAAATGTAAGCCATGTCATCATAAAAATACTAGCTTCATTCGCCCAGAAAAGCGGGGCATTTAAAAAGTATCTGTAAACAACGCCAATAAAAAGTACAATGGTTAAAGCAGCCATCAAAATTATAGAAGCAATTTTTTCAAACTTTTCAACCCAGTTACTTAAAGTCTTCATATAAGCAGCCTCCCCTATTTACGGAACGTGTCAATAAATTCTGCGATCAGAGGATCCTTTGCTTTATACTTTTCATCAAATTCTTTCGTATATTTATCAAACAAAGAAGGATCAATTTCGTAGAGTTCCATACCTCTTTCCTCAAGTGTTTTTCTGAATTCTTCTTCTTGGGAAGCGCGTTTCAACGTAGCAAATTCAGAGGCTGCTTCCATGGACTCTTCCACGATTTTCTTATCTTCTTCGGACATTCCATCGTATAAAGCTTTATTCATGATCATGACGGAAGGCCACACCATGTGATTTGTTACCGCTCCAAAACCGGTTACTTCGTTATAGTTGGAAGTGATGGCTGCATCCAAATCCATATCCATACCGTCGATAACACCCGTTTGTGCAGATTGATACACGTCAGGTAATGAGATGGACTCCGGGCTGACTCCCAATGAACGATACCAGTCTTCCAATGCGGGGCTTGGCGTTACACGCAAAGCCAATCCGTCCATATCTTCCGGTTTCTCTACCTTTTCTCTGAACATCATTGTACGGTGCCCGGAAAAGAAATAACCCAGTGCTTTTAATCCTTGGTCATCCAATGTAGCAAGAATCTTTTTAGCTTGATCACTTTTACTTGCTTCCAATGCTTCTTCATAAGAGTCAAACAGATACGGTGCAAACCATGCACTGAATGCATCCGATTTAGATGTTAAAAAAGCGTTTGTTATAAAGGCAAAATCCAGCGACCCTGCTTCCAGCTGCTGTACCATATCCGAGTCACTCCCCAATTGCCCTCCGGGATATAACTCCATTTTCATCCTGCCGCCGGAACGTTCCTCCAATTCATCGGCCAATTTCTGCGCCGCTTCATTCCAAATATGATCAGGCGGAGCAATATGGCCTAACTTAAAGTTATACGTCTTTTCTCCATCCCTTCCGCCGACAGCCGCTGCTTCCTCTTTGTCGCCGCCTCCACTTCCGCATGCGGATAACACCATAACAGCAATGATTGAAATGATGAACATGCGAATATTAAATTTTTTCACAATAAAAACCCCCTTAAATTTTTTACATCTATTTAAAGAAATCATTGATGCTGCTATTTTACAGTTAAGAGTATTTCAACTTTTTTGAGTATTCACCAACAAAACCTTTTACTTCTATATAACCTAATTCACGAGAGATGGCTTTTGCTGTATTTACAACACATTGAATTATATGGGTTCTATGAAGGCCCCTCATATAGCTTGTCGGCCCTACCAGATTCACTGAAGCAATCGTTTCGCCGGAATAAGACATAATGGGAGCCGCAATCGCATACGTACATGTATCATTTTCATTGTCGCTAACAGAATATCCCTGCTTCCTGATTGACGCCAACTCTTTTTTAAGTATTCCGACATCCGTAATCGTATTTGGCCCTTGCTGTGACAGCCCTTTATCGATGGTTTCCTGCAGATAGGAAGCGTTATAAGCAAGTAAAGCCTTTCCGGCGCTTGTACAGTACGCCGGCTTCCTCGCACCTAAATAAGTAGGAACTGAATCTTCATCTTCTGATGAGATTCTCAACACAAAAACAACGTCCCCTTTATCGAACATGCCAATATGAGCTGTCCCCCTGAACCGATCCGTCAACTCTTTTACCAAGGGCATCGCCTTGTTATAAAAGTCCTGTTGGAACATCACACTGTTATTCCACTCCAGCAATTTCCAACCCAATCTATATTTCCTGTCGGCATCCCTTATTAAAACGCCTTCATTACAGAGTGTCGTAACCAAATGGTGTGTAGTACTCCTGCTCAATCCAAGCTTTTCTGCTATTTCAGCATTCCCCAACACAGGCTCATCGCGTGTAAAACAATTGATAATCGCGCAGGCCCTCTTAACTGAAGCAATCACACAAACCACTCCTTTTCAATTTAATTTAGGTCAGTGATTGATAGATTTAAGCAGAAAGATCTACGTGTCACCTTCAAATGTTAGAAAGCGTTATCATTTCTCTTAACCACGTAACTTTATTCATAACTATAATCATTAACTAACAGACTCACAATAAACAAGTTTAAAATAGTGAAACTTCATGTAATTTTTTCAATATTTTTCGAGAAAAAAGTCATACTTTCATCTTTTTTGTAAAAGGGCCATTGTACTGAAGGATAGGTAGGCCACGATAATCATAATCAGAGTGACAAAAAGCCAGCCCATTTTAAAAGAACCTGTTACATCAAGAATCAGACCAAATAACGGAGGGCCGATAATCACTCCCCAAGATCCGACTGTAATACTGAATCCTGTGGCCAACCCCGCCTGCTCCCTTGGCACCAGCTCTGTTGTGGCATTCATCCAAATGCCATTAAAACCGGACACACTAACACCAAACAAAAAAGCAATAGGTATCATCATCCAATAAGAAGTCCCTGTCGGAAGCATTGCCATCACCGCTGATACCCAGCCGGCCAGCAAAGAAATGATGAGCAGCACAATGATTCGTTCTCCGTTAAACAGCCGGTCGCTGATTACTCCCCAGCCAATCCTGCCAAACGAGCCGCCTATTTCCGAAACAACCAGCAACGTACCGGAAAGGAACAAGCCAATGTTCAGCTTTTCATAAGCGAACAACACCAAATATGTATTCAACATCATTTGCGAGCCGCTTAAAATCAGTGCGCTTACACTTACTAACACCAAAGGCTTGTTTTTCACTAGATTCTTTAGATTACGAAGGGTACTCCCGTTTATTATGGGTTTTCTCGCTTGCTTTTTCTCTTTGGGCTCTTTGTAGGAGAAGTAAGTCACAATTCCTGCTGTCAGCAAAAGTACACTTGCCATGGATAGGGCCGGACGCCATCCCCAGTAATCTGCTGCAGGCAACAAAAGCAGAGCTGCCATAGCCGAGCCGAAGGTGACTCCCATTTGTTTGATCCCCATGGCTGTTCCTCTTTTTTCAGCCGGAAACCAATACATGACGCCCCGATTTGTCGCAGGATGAGAGGCTCCATATCCGATTCCTCCGATCACCACGATGATCAACAAGGGGATGAGCGAGGCAGTGAAAGTCAAAAGAAAAAAGCTGACCCCCAGGCAAACAGCCAGCAGCATTAAAAGTTTTCTGGACCCGATCTTATCCGCCAGCAGCCCTGCAGGCATGGAAACAAGTGATTGTCCAAGAAACAAAGCAGCAGGCAACATCCCAATTTCCGCTTTTGTCAGAGACAAGTCTTCACCAATCAACAAACCCAGCGGTGCCAGGCTTCTGCCTACAAAGGCGACAAGAATCTGAACCAGAAGCAGCCAGCCAAGCATTTGCCAGGATAAATGACTCGAAAATTTTTTCTGTATTGACGGCATCACAATCAACTCTTTTTCATTAACGGATTAAATATATCCATTTAAACTTATCAGTTTTTCTCTTTAAATAATGGACCGAAATTTCCCCATATGAAATCACTTGCTTTTTTCAAAAAAAATCAGATGAAGGAAACCAGTTCGATTTCCGCCACCTGATTAACCCCCTTCCCTAAGGAGATCTTATACCTTTTCCACCAGCGCGATCACCCTGACTGGGCTTCCACTCCCACCTTCAATTTTTAAAGGATTCACAACCAGAACCGCTCCACGCGGAGGCAGTTTATCTACATTCGTCAATTGGGCCAGACCGTATTTGTTCGCTCCGTGCATATAATGATGATTTGGAAATGGCGGATCAAACGAACCAGCGATGCCCGCATCCGTTCCAACGGTTTCAACACCTACGCCGAGAATATCCCTTTCTTCTGCCAGGAAAATCGATGCCTCTTTTGAGATGCCCGGTGTATGCGGCTGTCCGTCTTCCCCGACATTATAAAACTTCTCGTGGTCACTCACGTATTCGCCCCATCCTGTGTGAATGATTACCCAGCTATGCTTCGGAATGGTGCCCTGCTCTTCTTCAAACTTTTGAATATCTTTGATGGACAGACAGTAATCTGGATTAGCACGGGACTGTTCACGGATATCAATGACACATGCTTCCCCAATCATATTCTTCAACGGCATCGTGTCCACACTGTCTTTTCCTTTGCCGGACAGCCAATGAACAGGCGCATCGAAGTGTGTACCGCAGTGCTCTCCCGCTACGAAGTCATTCCAATAAAAGAATGGCCCGTCTTCATCATATTTGGATAACTGTCGAAACTTAAATCCGCCTGTATTCTTAAAAGGTTCCGGAAGCTGAATGACAGGAGTGTTTTCATTGAGGGTTTGCGACATATCCACAACTTCTATTTTTCCAGAAACAATGTTGCTCAACATTTCCGTTAAAATACCTGTTTTAACAATCATTGCATTGTCTCCTTTGCCGTTTTTTCGGCATTTACTTCTCCATCCGAATACACATGCGGAATATAGACATCTATAACAGCTGAGCGTCCTTCTTTTACTTGTTTTAAGCCTTCTGCCAAGGCCTCTTTCAATTTCGAGCGCTCCTTTACCGTAATTGGATGAGCCTCTCCGGCAGATGCAGCGACCCCAGCCAAATCGGCTGGCGGATCGAAATGTACATAAAAGTCCTGGTATGCATTAGCCACACCGTTAGGGTAAACCCCCAAAGTCGAATGTTTGGGAGCACACCACCCCTGGTTGTTATAAATCACAGTCAAGAATGGAGTTTCATAACGTTTTGCCATCCAATGAACGGTTGACGGTACACTGAATAAGTAAGAACCGTCCCCGGTCAAACTGATAACTGTTTTTTCAGGATAAGCCAGCTTCATGCCGATGGCAGCCCCGCCGTTCCACCCCAACGAACCCGCACCGCTCCCAAAGTAAGACCCTGGAACCGTTGCTTCGATATGGTTGGAGATGGCACCATAGTTGGTGATTCCTTCATTTAAAATAATGGTATCTTCATCCATCAGTTCTCTTACGCATGCGGTGAGGTATTCAGGAGTGGTGACATCCTCTCCCGCCTGTTCAAGTTTGCGTCTTTGTTCTTTTAAGCGTTCATGGAAAGCAGTAATTTCATCCCTGCGGGCCGAGACCGTCTTTTGGTCAATCTTTTTTGCATCAAGAGATGCGTTGATCTGCTGTAAAGCCGTAAGGGCATCCGCTTTGAAAAAACATTTGGAAGGGATGTACCATAGCGGCATATCCTCCTTCAGCGGGTCGATGTCGATATAGTAAACGGTTATATTTTCAGAAGGTTTGTTTTTCGTCGGAATCCAAGGTACATCACTGTCCAAAACAAGTACAAAATCAGCTTCGGCAAGAAGTTCATTTTGTTTCGGGTCATTCCAATAAGAGCCGCAGTGCATCGGGTTGTCAGCAGGGAAGTTCATTTGGTGCGGTACGGACTCAATTACAGGAATGGCCAACCGCTCGCACAAGCGGATGAGCTCTTCAACCGCCTCTTTTTTTCTGCCCAGATAAGATGTGACGATCAATGGCTTTTTGGCAGATAGCAAATCTTCGGCCAATTGCTCAATCTGTTTTGGAGGGAGTGCTGCCGGCGCAATCGGCTCCCATAATTCTTTTTGGACTGTTATGCGTTCAGTCTCTTGCTCCATGGCTTCTCTAGGCCCCATTAGATAAACAGGCCCTGCCGGGTCGCTCTTGGCAATTTGCAGCGCCCGATGCACAAGCTGTTTTACATTTGTCCCGGTGCGGATTTCATTGTCGTATTTTGAATAACCGCGCATGATGCCGCGCTGATCAAATACATCCTGAATCCAGTGGATGAATTCATTTCTGCTTCCGGTCAATTCCCCTTCCTGCGTAAAGGGTGAAGCACCGGCAAAAACCAATACGGGAACGCGGCTCTTATAGGCATTATGTATAGCTCCTCCCATGTTCTGGGTACCGCATTCCACGTGAACGATGACGGCCTGTAGCTCTCCTGTTGCCTGTGCATAACCGTGTGCAGCACTGAGAGCGACAAATTCATGCGGACATATGATGACCTTCGGTAATTCGCGATTCTCTTGCTTGGCGATGGCCAAACTCTCGATGATCGACGGGTGATCACTTCCAAGATTGGCAAAAATATAGGACACACCCGCTTCTTTTAAAGCCTCTAAAAAGGCTGTACCTGTTGTATACAATGAAAAGCCTCCTATCAAACAATCTTAATATCTAGTTGTAAGCACATATTAAAAGAAATGAATAAACAAATTTTTTATGAGAATGATAGACAAAGTTGCAGAGCTATGAGGGCGCACAACTCTGCACTTTTTTAAAACCAGATTCTATATGAACAATCCGGCAGTAGGAAGCTGGTAAGCTGCTACGATCGTCTTGGATTGACTGTAGGCATCCAGGGCTTCTTTGCTGTACTCTCTGCCGACACCGCTATTTTTGTAGCCTCCAAATGGAGCACCGGATTGGAAGTTGAAGTATGAGTTGATCCAGACACTTCCCGCCTCAATTTTGTTAGCTGTATCCAGAGCTTTTTCCAAATCATTCGTCATAATTCCGGCTGCCAATCCGTACTCAACCCCGTTGGCAATCTCAATGACTTCCTCGACCTCTTTCCATCTGGTCACAGTTGCTGCCGGTCCAAAAATTTCTTCCTGGGCGATTCTCATGTGCGGCTCGGCTTCAATAATGGTAGGTTCGATAAAATATCCATGCTCATGGCCCGGAACCGTTACACGGTTGCCTCCATAAAGAATTTTCGCACCTTCTTTCTTGGCTATTTCAAAGTAGTTCAGCACTCGCTCTCCTTGCTTTTTATTAATGATGGAAGCCAGTCTCGTCGAGCGATCTGTCGGAGGCCCAATCTTCACTTTCTTCGCTCTTTCAATCAACTTTTCTACGAATTCATCATAAATGTCGTCATGGATTAAAAGACGCGTTCCAAGAATACAGCTCTCTCCGTTAAAAAACGTGTAGCCAAGCGTAGCATTTTCCACTGCTCGATCAATGTCAACATCAGGGAACACGACGTGCGGGGCCTTGCCGCCCAGTTCAAGAGTCACAGGAAGGATTCTTTCTCCAGCTGTTTTTCCGACGAGACGTCCAACCTCCACACTTCCGGTAAAGGCCAATTTGTCTACATCCGGATGATCGATCAGAGCCTGTCCAGCTTCATGTCCATAACCCGGAACCACATTCACTACTCCTTTGGGAAGAATGTCTCCCAGAAGCTTGGCCAATTCCATGATAGAGAGACAAGCATCTTCTGCAGGCTTCAGGACAATTGTATTTCCTGCTGCCAATGCAGGCGCAAGCTTGAATGCCGCCATAATCATTGGCACGTTCCAAGGAATAATTTGAGCACACACGCCTAGCGGCTCTTTTTTCGTAATTAGATAGCCGTTCTCCACCGGGCGGGAAGCGCCTTCATAATAAGTTAAGATGGCTGAAGCAAAGTAGCGGAATTGATAAATAGCAAGCTTATAATCCAGGTCAAATTCGTGCAGGGCCCTCCCCGTATCCATACACTCAATCAATTTTAGACGCTCTTGGTTGGCTTCCAACACATCAGCAATTTGATTAAGCAGTGCAGAACGTTCCTCAATGGTCGTTTTTGCCCAGCCCGGAAAAGCTTCCCTTGCCGCTTTTACCGCTTTACCAATATCTTCTTTTCCCCCGCGGCCAATCTGTGAGAGAACCTCTCCGGTAGCAGCGTTTACCGCATCAATGTATCCGTTGGCCGCTTCAACCGCTTCCCCATTAATAAACGGGTCGTACTTCTCATTAAATTTAATCTCGTTTGAACTGATTTGAGTTAGAGTTTCCATTATCCTTTTCCCCCTCCAATAAAATTGTGCATTACGTGATTGACGATCGGAAACTTTAAGTTAACCACCAATATTAGAAGGTGTTCGTCCTCTATTTACCCTCCACCTCTTTATCATTGAGTTGCTGAGTTCTTCATTAAATGTATTGTATCCGATATATAGAAACACAATATGTTAACTGATTAACATATTGTCCGTCTATTTTGAATATATAGTCAATTACTCCTGGCTTTTTACAAATCCTCGCAAGTTTCATCATGTTAAATTTTGTGCTTTCGTTATTTTAGGCAATTCTATATCATTATCTATGATTTATTTCATTGCTTAGATCCCCAGGCTGATTTACAATTAAGTGGGCTTTGTTTTACTCCTAAAGACTATCAACGGTTTTCAGATAAAACGAAATAATTTAATTATTATTCTTTTTTGACCATTGGCCAATTGAGCATTCTATTATAGGGGAGGAAATGAATGATGAGGTATAAGTGGAAGCCTTACCTCCAATATGGGCAAAGGAAGCTAAAAAGAAGAGGAGAAACCTTATATTCGCAAGGACAAAAAGGAAAGGGATTTTTTTATTTGGCAAAAGGTAAAGTAAGTATCCGGCTGCTGTCAGAGGATGGGAAGGAGCGGATTATCGATTATGTATTGGAAGGCTATCTTTTTGGAGAACAGGGAGTTTCCAGTGACCCGTATTCAACCACTGCAATAGCTGATACGGACGTTACACTCTGCCATTTTACGAACGAAGCCTTGATGAATGTATGTAGAGAGAATCCGGAAGCCAAAGAACTTTTTATTTCCTCACTCATCAGTAAGGTGAGATTATTATCCGATACCTATGCGATGTTAAACAAGCCCTACGAGCAACAGATGGCTCATTTTTTAATTCGATTGCGTGAAAAACACGATAGCCGTGCAATCCCTATTACCCAGGTAGCTCTGGCGCAATATATCGGCACCTCACGAATCACCATTTATAAAATTTTACAGAAATGGATAAAGGAAAATATGATTATCCAAAAAAGCCGTATGATTGAAGTTACAGATCTCCATAAATTGAAAGCGCTTTTAGACTAGTGTCTTCGTCTTCTCCTACAGTAAAGATTGAGCAAATTTTTAAATATTACATTCATTCATTTCCTTATCAATGCTCTATTAACAAAGGAGGTTTTTGACTTGCTCGCATTGACAGTGAGTCCGTTAAAAACTTGGGAAGATTTTATTCCTTACGGAAAAAGGAAATTTTTAAGAGCCAAAACGATCATTTTTAGGCAAGGAGAAATAGAACCGGGTTTTTATTATGTAAAAAAAGGCATTGTAAAAATCTTTACCATGAAGCCTGACATCAATAAAAGAATATTGGACGTTGCCGGACCAGGAATGTTAATCGGAGAGCATACCATGGATCAGCTCCCCTGTTTTTCAACAGCGATTTCCCATGAGGATAGCATTTTATATCACTTTACCAAAATGGATTATGAAGAACTATCTCGAAAACACCCAGAAATTACTCTTCTCTTTGCCCAATCGCTTATCCATAAAAAGAAACTTCTTCTCAATAACTCAACTTTCGCAGAGTGAAATTGGCAAATAAGCCTTGATATAGTTGGGAAGGCCAGAGATCCACTGCTCAAGTTGACTTTGGATTAACTTTTGAATTCTTTTATTCGTCTGTTTTAAGGCGTCTTGAAGAAGCTCGATTAACTGCTGTAAAGCTACAGCCCAATCAAGTTCATTCACTTCATCACATAATTCATAGAATAAGCCGCCAAGTGTGCGCTGGTCAGTATGACAGCGATTTTGCCATGCAAGGGCGATAAAACGCGCGAACACAATGGTGGTGTGGCTAATTAGTGCGTCATATGACCGGCTTTGGAACTCTTTTTCAAGTTTTAAGAGGGATTTGGCCGTCTTAAAGAAAACCTCGATATCCCAGCGCATCCCATAGATCCGAATAATTTCTTGTTCGGTAAGGCTACAGTCAGTACTGAGGATGGCAAGCCATTCACTTCGCTTGTTTCTGTTTC
>NZ_JBFEGN010000058.1:0-25718 GCF_047228825.1 Siminovitchia jepli | reverse complement strand
TAATCATCCATAAATCCCCCTAAATCATGATAAACACAGTTAAATTATCCCATATTTATCAAAATTTAGGGGGTATGATAATTGAAATTATCTCGAAGATTTTTTACTCCTCAAGGCTGAACCGAAGGGATGGGCGGAAAAATATTTTCCCCTGCAATCAAAAAGATAATGCCCAAATAAACATACTCATTCATGATCTCAAATAACCAATTCTCCATTTGCTACCCCTTGACATATATTTTATATTAATATAGCTTTATTGAGATGTTTTTGTCCTGGTTTTATCCTAAAAAAATATTGTTTTCTGATTTTTCACAGTAACCATGTTGCCCATACATTAATGAAAATGGAATGTAATTGATTATGATTTCATATTATGCTGTACAGCGTCATCAATAATCTCAAATTGAGCACTTTGATAAAAATCAAAAAATATGTAAGGGCTTACAATCAATATAAAGTAAAATCGGTTTTTTCATTTCTTGGATAATGATGGTGCTGTTTTATCTTGAAATTGCTACTAGACTAATGATGCAATATCATGTACAATGTTTTCAGAATATTATTAGTCGCTTTTGAATTAAAACAAGTGGATGCAACACCATCTGCTTGAAAATTTTAAGGGGGAAAAAGAATGAAAAAGAGAAAGTTAGCCAGTATTTTTCTATCTTTATCATTAGCTGCCGGGGCTATGGCTGGCTGTGGCGGCGGTTCAGAAGAATCCAGCGGCGGCGGTGGCGGCTCCAAGGATAAAGGCGGCACCATTAAAGTCGGTGCAAACCTTGAATTATCCGGCCAAGTAGCTTCTTATGGGTCATCTATTGCACAGGGGTTAGAGCTTGGCATTGAAGAAATTAATAAAGAAGGCATTGACGGCAAGAAAATTGAACTTGTGAAAGTAGACAATAAATCAGAAGCATCCGAGGCTACAAACGGAGCATTAAAGCTTACTAGCCAGGATAAAGTAGTTGCTATTGTTGGAGCAGCGACAAGCGGAAATACAAAGGCACAAATTCAAATTGCACAAGATAATAAAGTTCCTCTCATCACACCAACGGGGACTGCAGAAGACATCACGGTAAATGACGGAAAATTAAATGATTATATCTTTAGAACTTGCTTTATTGATCCTTTCCAAGGTGAAGTTGCCGCCAATTTTGCAACAAACGAATTAAAAGTTAAAAATGCAGCCGTTTACATTGATAGTGCCAGTGACTATTCCAAAGGTTTGGCAAAATCCTTTAAGGAAGTATTTGAGGAAAACGGCGGGAAAATTGTGGCAGAAGAAGCTTATGTAGCGAAAGATACGGATTTCCGTGCTACATTAACACGCATCAAATCTGCCAAGCCTGATTTCGTGTTTATTCCGGGGTACTACGAAGAAGTTGGTCTCATTGTCAAGCAAGCCCGTGAACTTGGCATTGATGTACCTTTAATGGGGGCAGATGGCTGGGATTCTCCCAAGCTTGTTGAAGTCGCAGGTGGAGACGCTTTAAATAACACGTATTTAACGAACCACTACTCTTCTGGAAATACTGAAGACCAAAAGGTTCAGGAATTTGTAAAAGCTTTTGAAGCGAAATACGATGGCAAAACACCAGATGCCTTTAACGCACTTGGTTATGATACTGCTTATTTCTTAGCCGATGCAATCAAACGTGCCGGATCTGCTGAGCCTGAAAAAATCAAGGAGGAGCTGGCCAAGACAAAAGACTTAACACTAGTTTCTGGTAATTTTACAGTGGACGAAAATCATAACCCGGTTAAATCAGCTACCATTCTTGAATTTAAAGATGGGAAACAAGAATTTAAAACGGTAGTAAAACCATAAATGGATTAGAATAGGGGGCTAGTCCCCCTTCTTTTTAACGAAAAAATAGAATGATAGAAAAAATAGACATCATCAAAGGGGGGTTCAAAATGGAACTAATACAGCAGTTAGTGAACGGGATCTCGGTCGGCAGTATCTATGCCCTGATTGCCTTGGGATACACAATGGTGTATGGGATTGTAAAGCTGATCAACTTTGCTCATGGCGATGTGTTTATGGTAGGAGCATTTGTTGGTTTTTATTCCATAACGGTTTTGGATTTATCATTTTTTCCTGCTCTTATTTTAGCGATGCTTGTCTGTTCCCTTTTTGGAGTCGTTATTGAGCGAATCGCTTATAAGCCTCTGCGTAATGCCACTCGAATTGCTGCGTTAATCACCGCCATTGGTGTTTCCTTATTGATTGAGTATGGCTTTATTTATGTTCGAGGCGCACAGCCTGAAGCATATCCCGGCAATGTCTTAAATATAGGAAATATTGATGTATTTGGTGTCACCATTAGTGGACTGTCGATCTTTATTTTAGGTGTATCTGTCGTATTAATGATTATTCTTCAACTTATTGTTCATAAAACAAAGATCGGAAAAGCCATGCGTGCTGTTTCTCATGACGCGGAAGCAGCAACGCTAATGGGTATTAATGTAAACAACACCATTTCAGTGACATTTGCGATTGGTTCTGCGCTGGCGGGAGCAGCTGGCGTTATTTTTGGAACGTATTATACAAAAATTGATCCGTTAATGGGCATTATTCCAGGTCTAAAAGCCTTTGTTGCCGCTGTTTTAGGGGGGATTGGCATTATACCCGGAGCAATGGTAGGCGGCCTTGTACTGGGGATCATTGAGGCTTTGGTAAGTGCGGCAGGCTATTCACTGTGGCGTGACGGAGCCGCCTTTGTTGTCCTAATTCTTATTCTTTTATTCCTTCCGTCCGGCCTGTTCGGTAAAAATGTAAGAGAAAAAGTTTAGGGGAGACAAAAAAATGACAAAAATTAAAAGTGCAAAAGGCTTTTGGCTCTCAATTTTATTGGCAGTTGTCGTCTTTTTTGGAGCCCAATTTTTAATTAACGGTGCCATTTTAAATTCTTTCTATATAAACATTTTATTTTTGATGGCCATTAATATCATTTTGGCAGTCAGTCTCCATTTAATTATTGGGATTACCGGCCAGTTCTCCATTGGCCATGCGGGATTTTTGGCTGTTGGGGCCTATATGTCAGCCATTTTTACGATGAAGCTCCAACTTCCTTTTGGATTGGGATTAGTGGCTGGCGGAATCGTCGCTGCAGTTGCCGGATTGATTATAGGAATACCGAGCCTTCGGTTAAAAGGTGACTATTTGGCTATTGCCACTCTAGGCTTCGGTGAAATCGTTCGCATTGCTTTGCTGAACATCGAATACGTTGGCGGAGCAAGCGGGATGCAGGTCACTCACTTAACCACCTGGCCTTGGGTATTTGCATGCATGATCATTACGATTATCGTTATCAGAAACTTTACGAACTCAACACATGGCCGTGCCTGTATTTCCATCAGGGAAGATGAAACGGCTTCTGATGCGATGGGGATCAATACAACTTATTATAAGGTGCTTGCATTTGTAATAGGCGCATTTTTTGCCGGAATTGCCGGAGGGCTATATTCACATAACTTCTATATTATTCAGCCTGCAAACTTTGGCTTTTTAAAATCATTCGATATTTTGATTCTTGTTGTCTTTGGAGGATTGGGCAGTATGTCGGGTTCCGTTATTTCTGCCATCCTTCTGACCGTTGTTTCTGCGTACCTGCAAGATTACCCCGAGACGAGAATGATTTTTTACAGCCTGATACTGATCATTATGATGATTTATCGTCCACAAGGTTTAATGGGTACAAAAGAAATTACTTCATTCTTTAAAAAACGTAAAACGGTTGAAGGAGGGCCGGCGGATGGCAACAAACACACCGTTGCTTAAAGTAGATCAAGCAGGAATCCGTTTTGGCGGATTAAAAGCAGTATCAGAAGTAAATATGGAGTTGTATAAGGGCGAGCTTGTTGGCCTTATTGGACCAAACGGTGCGGGTAAAACGACTTTTTTCAACCTGTTAACAGGGGTCTATGTGCCAACTGAAGGAAGTATTTCCCTAAACGGTGAACGTCTGAATAATGTGCCGCCATTTAAAATAAATCGCAAAGGAATAAGCCGAACGTTCCAAAACATTCGTTTATTTGGCGAACTTTCCGTTTTGGATAATGTAAAAGTAGCTTATCATTCACTTGCAAAACATAGCGTTTTCAGCTCCATTTTCAGATTCCCCTCCCACTTTTCCGGTGAAAAAGAAATGGAAGAAAAGGCAATCGAATTTTTAAAAATATTTAATCTTGATGTATATAAGGATGAAAAAGCAAAGAACCTTCCATACGGACAACAACGGCGTTTGGAAATTGCGCGGGCTCTTGCAGCGAATCCCGAACTGCTCTTATTGGATGAACCGGCTGCAGGGATGAACCCGCAGGAAACACGTGAGCTGATGAATTTGATCTCCTTGATTAAAGAGAAATTCGGATTGACCGTACTATTAATTGAACATGATATGCAGCTTGTCATGGGTGTATGTGAACGCATCTATGTGCTGGATCATGGACAATTAATCGCACAAGGTACGCCCGAAGAAGTTCGCAACAACCCGAAAGTCATAGAGGCGTATTTAGGCGAGGAGGTTTCTTAATGTTAAAGATCGATGACATCAATGTTTATTATGGAAACATACACGCTTTAAAAGGCGTCTCTCTTGATATTAATGAAGGAGAAATCGTAACGTTAATCGGAGCAAACGGTGCCGGAAAAAGTACGCTCTTAAAAACAGTATCCGGATTGCTAAAGCCAAAGCAAGGCGACATTATTTTTGGCGGGAAATCGATTGTGGGAAAAGCGGCTCAAACCATTGTGAAACAGGGCATTTCCCATGTGCCCGAAGGACGGCGCGTGTTTGCCAATTTGACAGTAGAAGAAAATCTGGAATTGGGAGCCTTTTTGCGAAAAGATAAAGAGGGCATTAAAAAGGATTTGGAAAGCGTGTTCGAGAGATTTCCACGGTTATTGGAACGCCGCAAGCAGCTTTCAGGGACATTATCAGGCGGGGAACAACAAATGCTGGCAATGGGCCGTGCATTAATGGCCCGTCCGCGACTTTTATTATTAGACGAGCCTTCCATGGGGCTTGCACCATTGCTCGTAAAAACAATCTTCAAAATCATTGAAGACATTAATAAGTCAGGAACGACGATTCTTTTGGTTGAGCAAAACGCGCATATGGCTCTTTCCATCGCAAGCCGTGCCTACGTGATTGAAACAGGACGAGTCGTTATATCTGGCACAGCAGACGAATTAAATGCCAGTGAACAGGTAAAACAGGCTTATCTGGGCGGGCATTAATACCTGTATTTGCTAGTCGAACAGTTTAAAGCATTGGAACTATGGGAGCATAGTCGGCTGCGCGCAAAGTGTTAGATGAAATGCCCTTGATGGAGCAACACTCCGGGGCATTTTTAATAATGACGCGACTTATCTGTATCTTATAGGTAAATATCAGGTTGAGCCCATAAAATCTTTTAAATTAAAAGCCACAGGAAACCCTGTGACTTTTTTTATTCCTTGACGCATCTGTTCTATCCCTTCAAGAAACGGTTTTATCTCTCGTCCTTAACCACTCATAAAGTGAAACTTCAATCAAAAGTGTGCCCGCAATCATATGAGTACAATCGCAGAATCCAATGTTATTTATTTGAAGTTTCTGCCTGAAATGCGGTAAACGTCCATTCCAGCTTCAACGAATCACCCTGAAATTGGTTTTGATCCTCACCGTTGTCAACAAATTGGAACTTTACAACAAGGCGGTCACTCGTGCCGCTGGGCAGCCCATCTTCACCGATAGCTGGAATGGTAATATTTTTGGCTATGGCATCAGGTGTCATATCTTTCAATTTTGCCAATGTTGTTTTGTAAATAGGTTGATTGTGTTTGTCCATATTCAACAAAAACTCGACTGAAATATGCTCACCAAAATCTTCTGTATTGTCGCCTTTTGCATCAATGACCTCATAGTCTGTCTCTATGATGACTTTTCCTATATCCAAAGAGCCGTTGTTTACAAGTTTAAAGTCACGGAGAAAAGAATCTCCGGGTTTTATATTTTTTACATTGATAAGTGTATCAGGGTTTACAGACAAATCCAGGGTTCCAGACGCAAATGTGTTGTCGGTGACCTTATTGTCACTGAAATAAGCGTAAGTTCCTCCTCCTATTAATGAAATACCAAGCAAGATTGACATCATCCCCATGCCGAATCTATTTTTTACATCCATCCTTTGTTCCCCCTTGTTAAGTCTATACACGACAAATAAACGCTGCAGGGAGCCATAAATCCATTATGAAGCTTCCTTTACATTTTTTCCTTGAGAATGATGATCCGCTAAATAATCCAATATAGCCGTGCTTATGATATCTCCCGCAAATTGAAGTCTTTCCGGACTAATATTTTCGATCGTATCATGTGAAGTGTGGTACTCCGGCTCCAACCCGCCGTTGGCAGTACCCATATTAAAGCACGCAGCCGTTATGCCTGCATTGTGGAATGGAACATGATCAGACGATCCTCTTCTGAACAGGATCAGTTTTTCTTTATCTTTTCCCAATTTGTCAAAAGAAGCGTTCGTATAATCCCAGGCTATGTTTGGCTGGCCATCTACAGTGTTAACCGCAAGATAAGAAGCAGGTTCATATTTTGCCCCAAGCATTTCCATCTGGAAGTTTATCATACTTCTGTCAAGGTCTTCTTTAGGCAAGTTCTTTACATAATAATTCGAACCGACCAATCCGATTTCTTCCGCACCAAAAGCAATAAATCTCAGCTCTTTATCAGTTGGCAAGTCTTTCATGATTCTTGCCATCTCAACAATCGCGGCAGTTCCCGATCCGTCATCATTGGCTCCGGGCGAATATGGAACACTGTCATAATGCGCCGTAATATAAACGATTTCAGGATTCACTACGTTGGCGGGTTTTTTTACCGCAATCACATTTTGGGATGTTTGATTCGTATGCGTGTGAATGATGAGCTGAGCCTTCACTGTTCCTTTGGAAAGCTGTGCCAGCAGTGACTCGCCATCCGCTTTTGTAATACCTGTGACCGGAATTGTACTGTTGTTATTGAGTGCCGGCCGCAGCGGAGTCAGGCTGTCTGCATTATCATAAATAACCACACCTATCGCCCCGGCATTCGTTGCATTCTGAACTTTTTCCCAGTACGTATTTTCTCCTCGTTGAACAAGGGCAATTTTCCCTTTGGCTTCATCGGAAAAGTCCTCCGGCAGTCCGAGTCCTGCATGATATAGATCGCCTGTGATACCTTTTTCACCTGTTACAGCCGATCCGCTCGCAGCTCCCAGAGGGAGTTCCTTGTTTTTATCGGTCATAATTCTCAGTGTCCTTTCAACCCGGTTGTTAATCGCAAACTCTTGCAGGGACACATCGTATCCGAAACTTTCAAATTGGCTTTTTAAATATTGGGCAGCTTTCTTTTCACCTTCAGTTCCGGCAACTCTCGGCCCAATCTCTACACTTAATTTTCGCAGATAATCCATGACTCTATCAGCGTCAAAAATAACTTCCCACTTTTTAATTAAAGCATCCGCATAATCTTTTAAAATACGAGCCGCCTGATCAGAAATTAACTTGTTAGCCTGTTGGCTGTTTACCAAAATGTGAAAGCTTTCCATATGTTTGATCGCTTTCTTGTATGACTTGCTTTCCTCATAATGCCCTACAGCAGTGACATGGGTGCTTAATAAACGATAAGCTGACGGGGTTGCAAACTCTCCGTCTTTTTGGAAATTTTCCATAAGCGCCTTCATATTGGCAATACTCACATCAGCATCATCTTGAGCAATCACGGGTGAATCTATTTGATTCGTAAAATCAAAATCTGGATGTTTTGGGGAAAATCCCATTAATAGAGAAAGGATCAATATAAAAGAAATTAAGGTGCCAAAGCGGCGAAATTTCATATAACAAGCCTCCTCTGGGCAATCCGTTAATTTGGAGCAGGAAATATCCTGCTCCAATCAGTTTCCTATCGTTGGTCACCAGGTTTTTGTGTGGCATTAAACGTCCATGTCAATTGTAAGGAGTCCCCTTGGAATTGATTTTGATCCTCTCCGTTATTAACAAAGTTGAATTTGACTACAAGGTCGTGAGTCTCCCCGGCCGGCAGTCCTTTATCCCCAAATTCAGGATAGAAAATATGCTGATTGATCGCCTCCGGTGTCATATCTTTCAGTTCGGCCAAAGTTGTTTCAAAAATGACTTCATCAAGATTGTTTACGTTGTAAAGGAATTCAACCTGAATATGCTCCGCAAAATCTTCCGTGTTGTCCCCTTTTGGATCATTTACGGTATAATCTGTTTCGATAAATACTTTGTCGATATCCAATGTTCCGCCGTTTCCTAACTCAAAGTCGCGGATAAAAGAATCCCCGGGCTTCATATTATCAATGTTGATAATTTCAGTCGGCGCCACAGTCAAGTCCAAAGTACCTGCTGCAAATGTGTTGTTCGTCGTTTCGGTATCGCTGAAATAAGCATACGTTCCCCCTCCGATTAAAGCGATTCCAAGGGCAGCAGACATCATGCCCATTCCAAAACGTTTTTTAATGCTCATTTTCATTTCCCCCAATCGTTTATTTTTCCATCTCATATAGAGACGGGAAATACCCTTGTGTAATCGTCATGTTTCTGTATTTCCAAATAAGCCTGTATAACGGGATACTTCATAACAACGTACCAATATACTGCCTTTAGCCGGCATTTGGTACTGACAAGTTGCTTTTCGGCTGTTTAAGTAGATTGATTAAATAATCAGAATTTCCTTTCAGCATTTGATACGTTCCGCTCGTCATGTTATCCTTATGGTGCTCAAGCAACTGATTAAAAGCAGTTATATGTTTGGCTACTTTATCCATTTGTCCTTTTGCTTCATAATGGCTTAAAGCTGCTGCGTGCACCTTCAACGCCTGAGCGGCACCGTTCGTAAATTTGCCCAACTCCTCGTAACGTTCAACTGTCTCCTTTATATGAGCTGCAGTTACTTTGACAGGTATTTCCGGCCGTGGAGGGTTGATCGGAATAACCCCCTGATAATCTGTATTGAACCCGCTAATCGGACGGATCGGCACTTCATTCCAACGCTCGGGATCCGCTTTATGCAAATCACCGGATGCCAGGCCGTATAAAAAGGCATGAGTGGCGATCACATTTTGCTGAACCAAAGGTTCCCGCTCCCCATCCAGGAATTGACCGGAAGTCTCCAGGAAAACAGCAGGGTTGCTGTGTCCATCCGGATTAAGGCCTTCATAATTGATGCCAAGCATCATGCCGGATGAAACTCCGCCGCGGATATCGATAACGTTAGAGCCCGTAATATACTGATCAACCGTGAACTCTTTATACGGTTTCAATGCATCGAACACAGTGACCATCGCTTGGCGGGTCAAATCTTCGTATAATCCGCCCTTAATATTGGGAAGCGTCGGTCCTCCCGGGTTTAAAGAAATGCCGAGTGACAGCGTTACAGGAATGCTTGTCCCCCAGAAGTTTTTATTTCCTTGATGGTGGATGTCCATCATAAATTCCGGCTTCACTTGCGTCCAGAACTTGTAATATCCGATTGATTCGATTGCCTGGAATCCGCCTTCAACCCAGTCTCTGTTTAAATCAACAGTCACTTGTCTGCCATCCACTAGCTTGGGTTCTCCTGTTTCATGATCATACAGAATCGTTCCCCGCTGGTTCCTTTCTGCGCCGTCGACATTATACATGGGGATAAAATAAATCGTTAGTTCATCCATTATTTTTTTGTAAGAACCGTCTTTTTCATTTATCAGGTTTTCAATAAGACGCAGCGTGGCGTTCGTTCCATATGGCTCATTCCCATGAATGCGTCCCTGAACCCACACTTTTTTGTCCCCATTGCCTACTTTTGCAATATAAAGATCTTTCCCTGTCTCACTTCTTCCTTCCTCAATCCCTATTTCCCTTAATGTAAACACATCAAGACTACCGTCACTTTTCTCTTCCAATTGTCCAAGAATCTGAACCATTTCGTCGTATTTTATAACATCAGAACCAACGATGCTGTCCGATACCGCTTTGGCTATCCCACTTGAAGAAATAACCAAAAATATAGTTGTAACAATGAGTAATATATGTTTTCTGACCATATGACCCCTCCCTTTTAAACTATAAATCTTTTAAACTATAGTGTTGATCAGTTCTTAATGAAGAACCTTTATGGCGTCAGAAATGAAAGGGCTGTTTATATAGTGGATTCGATTATTTTATCGTTGTTCACCAGGTTTTTGTGTGGCATTAAACGTCCATGTCAATTGTAAGGAGTCCCCCTGGAATTGGTTTTGATCCTCTCCGTTATTAACAAAATTGAATTTGACTACAAGGTCGTGAGTCTCCCCGGCCGGAAGTCCTTTATCCCCAAATTCAGGATAGAAAATATGCTGATTGATCGCCTCCGGTGTCATATCTTTCAGTTCGGCCAAAGTTGTTTCAAAAATGACTTCATCAAGATTGTTTACGTTGTAAAGGAATTCAACCTGAATATGCTCCGCAAAATCTTCCGTGTTGTCCCCTTTTGGATCATTTACGGTATAATCTGTTTCGATAAATACTTTGTCGATATCCAATGTTCCGCCGTTTCCTAACTCAAAGTCGCGGATAAAAGAATCCCCAGGCTTCATATTATCAATGTTGATAATTTCAGTCGGCGCCACAGTCAAGTCCAAAGTACCTGCTGCAAATGTGTTGTTCGTCGTTTCGGTATCGCTGAAATAAGCATACGTTCCCCCTCCGATTAAAGCGATTCCAAGGGCAGCAGACATCATGCCCATTCCAAAACGTTTTTTAATGCTCATTTTCATTTCCCCCAATCGTTTATTTTTCCTCACAATCGAGACAGGTAACGTTCTTGTCCTTATCAAAAACTGCTGAACTTATTTGTTTGGTGAATGTGTTTCAATATCTTTTTTATAACCTGCTGGCACTCGTATCGATCTCCATACTGTCAGGAAGCCGTAACCTGCTAAGAGGATTCCAGGCAAGAACAGAATGAGGCCTGCACCTAACTTGGAATCTGTAAATTTAAATAAATAACCAACATATGGAATGGTTATTCCAGTATAATGGCCTACGATGTTTTCAATATAAACGGGGTCCAGATCGGGACCGTTGTTATGATCTCCTTTTGTAATGAATTGGCGCCCTTTTTCCTGTACTTCCTCAATCCTGTGCGTGACAAGCAAGTTCTCTTTTGTAACAAATGTAATGACGTCGCCCTTTGTATATTGATCCCCTTCTGACTTTTGTTTGATCAATATGATTGAGCCTGTTTTAATACCGGGCTCCATTGAACCTGACAAAACAGCCTTCATTTCATAGCCAAAGATACTCGGGTTTTTCCCGGATACTTTGGATGTAACGACATTCAACAAAACAACGGCCAGAACTATAAACATAAGGGAAGATACGATATTGCCAATGACTTTATTCACTGTTTGCCATTTCATTGCAAAGCATCACTCCAGTATGTGTAATTACGTAAACAATGGGTTACGGAGTGTCCTCTTTGATCTCCTGCTCCTTTGCTTCGTTGCTTTTGTCCGTTTGAATAGGATCATTGGGCGTGGATTTACCAGTATTCTCTTCATTTGGCTCGGCAGCATCATGATCAATTTGCTTTTCTGCATCACCGATTTCCGCTTCTTTCTCTTTTTCATCAACCTGTTCAACAATCTCGGCGGGTTTCTCCTGCAGCTCTTCTTTTTTCTCGGATTCTTTTATTTCGGCCTTTGATATCTGTTCTTTGTCTTCAGCGGGGGCATCAAGTTCCTCAAGATCTCGTTCTCCCCATACATCCACCGAGATCTCACCGACAATGCGTTCCTGATAGGTATAATACGCATTTATCGGAGAGATCAGATGAGAGGCAATGAAAAATAACAAATAGAGCAAAGCAAGACGTTTGACGAATGGACTTTTATTTAAGCAAGTGCCTGCATTTTTTGTTTTTTGACGGCCTCTCATCATGATTACTCCTTTCAAAAACGATTAAGCTATGAAGCTTTTTGCGTTTGTGCAGCTTGTTTTTCAGTGATCAGGTCTGATACTGCCGAATGAATGACATTACCGACCAATTGAATTTTTTCAGGGCTAACATTTTCAATCTTGTCATTAGGAGTGTGGTACCATGGCTCCAAACCGGCAGTTCCCGGAACCATCCAGATGAATAGTGCAGCATCGATGCCTGCTTCATGAAAGGGAACATGATCCGATCTGCTAAACTTGTAAAGATTTAATATATTGTCATCGATTTTTAACCTTTCAGATGCTGCTTTGACAGATTCCCATACAAGATTTGAATTTCCATCGACCGTATTTACATATAGCTGGGAAGCAGGCTCATATGCTGTACCAACCATATCCAAGTTGAAATTGGCGATGCTTCTTTCAATTTCCCCATCTGATAGCTGGCCGACATAATATCTGGATCCTACCAGCCCGATCTCTTCTGCACCAAATGCGACAAATCTTATTTCTTTCGTCGTTTCTACATTTTTCATCGATCTTGCCAATTCAAGAATCGTAGAGGTTCCCGATCCATTGTCATTCGCACCCGGAGAGCGGGCCACACTGTCATAATGTGCTGTGACATAGACTATTTCCGGATTACTGATCCCCTTTGGCTTTTTAACGGCAATGACGTTTTGGGATTTCTGGCCGCCGCGAATATCAAACTCCTGGGTGGAAACATCGTATCCCATTTTCTCAAATTCACTCTTTATATATTGGGCGGCTTGCCTTTCTTGTTCAGTGCCCGTCACTCTGGGACCGATGTCTACACTTAAATGCTGGAGATGTTTCATCGCTCTTTCGGAACTAAATTGCGGATCCCATAATTCAATCAACTGGTCCGAATAGCCTTTGAGAATTCGTACTACTTTTGCGGAAACGAGCTTATTTTTTTCCTGCTGTTCAAGCAAAGTTTTGAAGCTCTTCATATGCTTGGCTACTTTTTCGGCATCCTTTTGTTTTTCGTAATGGGCTACCGCCGTTAAATGGGTTTTGAGCGCCCGGGCAGCGACTTCACTGGCAAATTCTCCGTCTTTTTCGAATCGTTCAACGAGTGACTTCATGCCATCGGCACTTACTCCATCCGGGAGATAATCAATGACGATTTTCGCTTCATTGTAATGATTGTCTTCTCCGTCCGGATCGTACCCATTTTCGATGTTGCCGGCAGCATCGACCGAGAACCATTTAATTGTTGTCGTTTCGTCAATTGTTAGCGTTTCGGCTCCATCTCTTGTGCCGGCCACTCCGATCACTTTGGATTTCAATGTCGGTCTTGAACCATCAAGTGTATAGTAAACAGTAGCCGGTTCACTTGTTTCAAACTTGACTTCGATTGGCTCATTATACGTTCCCTCTTCAACGCTCAGCGTTGATTCTGGATTTGTTTCATCTGTGGCATTTTGATAAGCTACTTCCATTAACCCGATCAAACCGTTTGCAAATTCCATTGCTTCGGCATGGCCTTCTTCAAAATCAGGCTGGAAGCCGACGCTTACCCAGCGTTTCGTGTCCTTATTCCACAACTCGGCCCCTACTTCAAAGTTCCACGCATAAATTCCGTATTCGTACCAAAGTGTATCGGCAGAGTTCCCGCCTGCAGAATAAAGCACATCCGGTATCGGACCTGTCCTTCCGGGTAAAATAACGGTTCCGCGATGTTCTTTAATTCTTTTTAAAATATGTTCGGATGCTTGCCAGTAATAAGCTTCCTGTCCGCCGGTAGGACGAGGCAGCGGCTTGCGGTTTGCGTCATATGCACCAGGTGACCACATAAAGTAACCGCCATGTGAATGGATATTCATGGCAAATTTAATGTTCGGGTTCTCTTCTGCCAGCCAAGTCAAGTTTCGGCTTTCCGGCTCGGAGAATGGTTCCGGTCCCGCATAAGTCCCTGAAAGACAGTTTGTGGAACCGCCAATCCATCCATCCCATACAGTTCCGATTTTGTAATTTCTGTTCAAGTCAACGCCCCAAGAATTGCGGTTCGCCGGATCAGACCCTTCCGGTCCGCAATGATTGACCAAATTTTTCCGCTGCATATTGTAATCGTAGAACGTATAAAGTCCGCCATCAGGATTGACGGTTGGAACAATAAAAATATCCAGGTTATCGACTAGTGTTTTTGTCTTCTCATCCGTATGATAGTTTCGCAGCAAGCGCTCTGCAGTTTCTACGGAAACAAGTGGGGTCACCCATTCACGGGCATGCTCCTGCGAATATCCTAAAACTCCCGGTTTGGAACCATCCCTTACTTTTCCAATTCGGATCGCTTTTACTTCCCGGGGTTCCCTGGAAATGTCTTTAGGCGCATTCAAAAAGTCAGAAAGTTTAATGCCGGATTGTGGCTGGACGATTCCAGTCCCGTTTGAATTTCTATATCTTGTCGCCCTAACCAAATGACCAGCCGTTTCATTAATGGCACCAATCACTTGATCGGCTGTGCTGTTTGGCTTGGATGCGCCATCCGTTCCCAAATGAACCGTTATCTTATTGCCCTCATGGGAAACGCTTATACGCTCATTTGCTTTAGCCGGCGCTTTGATGTCTACCTCTATGTCGTTTCCGCCTTCATGCCCCCATGCCTGTGATGTCAAGACGAAAGCTGCATCAACATTACTTCCAATTGTCGCTTGCGCCTTTCTTCTATACCCATTTGTTTTATTTGGCAGGGTAACAATTTCCGCCAATTCAGGAAATTCCTTGGCAAGCTGTTCAATTCGTTCGGTAACTTCGATCGGATCCATGTAATGATCGACAAAATCGCTGAAATATTCATCTTCGGAAGGAGTTCCGTCACCGATCCATTCATTTAATGCCGTTTCTATTTTTCCGCCCAACTCTGTAGTGATGGTAACCTTTTCGGGAACAGATTCAATATCCTTTAAGACATAGTGATAGAGATATTCTCCGGCATCAACTTTCCTTGTCATCGCTGCCGTTTCTTTTTCACCGTTGCCGTTTGTCCACTCAGCTGTCATGGCTACATTCGGGCCCGCACTCGATTTTACTTCCAGGTATATAAAGGTGCCCGATTGATTTTTAAAATAATCAGATCTGAATACCTTTAACTTGTCTTCTGCCTGTTGGAGGCTTCGCATTTGTTGTTGCTGCTGCCTTAAATTCTGTTTTGCCTCTTCCGCTGTTTGAATTACTTTTACCTTAAGATTTTGTAGCTTCAGCAATTCTATTTCCGTCTGGCTTACAACTAACTGAACCTCAATATCATCGTTCCGGGTGTTGATTCCTGCTATGTCATAACCGTCTGCCACCAGCTTTTCCAACGTCTTCTGATCCGGGATAATGATCTCGACGAGTGACATTTCCCGCTCAAACTCGACTTCCTTTTCAGGAACGGGTTCTGCGGATTTCGCTTCCAATGGGGTAAAAGCAAATGAAGTGGCAGTTAACGCAAAAACACTAGTGACGGCAAGAATATGCGACAACAATCTTTTTGTTCCCAATTTGACCCTCCCCTTATAAAATTGTCTAACCATAGAAAATTATATCATTTTATTATGAATATTGTTTAGATTTAGACAAAAATGATGCTTGCGCATTATAAAATTTGTTAAAATTCCCAATAAATTCGGAATAAAGACTGAAAAATGCAGATTAAATAGGAGAATGATCATTGGGAAAATAGACCTTCATGCGAATCAAAGGTAATACTTGTTTCCATCCAGGCCTGTGACAGAATAATCTATTGCCTTGTAATTAAGGAAGAAATGAATATTTTTTTAACAAATCACCATGAAAAAAACAGCCAAAAATACGGCCGGTCTGTTAATAGCCGGAAAATATCTGGTAGTTTAAACACTGTAGTGAAATAAAAATAGGACTGTCGACACAGTCCCATTACCTCTCCTCGGCTATACTTACGAAATCCTGAGCAGATTAGGAACAGGTTTTAAAATAAATACGGAACTGCTCTTTTCATGATGTGAATGGACTACATCTGGGGGAGTAGGGAGTTGCATGTTATCACGCCATTTAAATGAACCAAAACAAAAGCAACATAAAAAGACCCCCATTTGGGGGCATCACAACTTTATAACGCTTTATTCATACCGAAGAGATTCGATTGGATCAAGTCTTGCAGCTTTATTCGCCGGCAAGATTCCAAAAACAATACCAATGAGCATGGAGAACACCATACCGCCAAAAACGACCTGCCAGGAAATCAGAGCAGGCCACCCTGCCAAAGATGAAACAACCGCTGCGGCCCCGGTTCCAATCACGATGCCAATCGTTCCGCCAATAAGGGTAAGGGTGACCGACTCAATTAAAAATTGAAATAAGATTTGTCCAGGTGTTGCACCGATCGACATCCTTATCCCGATCTCCCGTGTACGTTCCGTTACCGATACAAGCATGATATTCATAACGCCAATTCCGCC
The DNA here is from genome assembly GCF_047228825.1 of Siminovitchia jepli. Taxonomy (NCBI): domain Bacteria; kingdom Bacillati; phylum Bacillota; class Bacilli; order Caryophanales; family Bacillaceae; genus Siminovitchia; species Siminovitchia jepli. Next base: position 9,311 of record NZ_JBFEGN010000058.1, on the reverse strand, counting down.
GATCAATAAGGATATTCCGGCAATGCTTCCGATGATGATCGTCATGATCTTTGAGATTTGTCCGATTCCGTCCGAAATTTCTTCCAGATTTAATACTTGGTACGCACCATCTTTATCATGAATCTGGTTAAGCATATCTGCGGCTTTTGTTCCGGCAATCTGCAATTCTTCGGGGGTTTCTGCTTCAATGGTTACCTGACTATATTTGCTTTTCATAAAAATGTTTTGCCACGTTTTCCACGGCAAATATAATTCATGTGAATCGAATGCCAAAAAGCCTGTTTCTTTTTTCAGTACTCCGACAATTTCTACTGGCTGTGATGAGATATAGACAACTTCACCCAAAACATCTTTTTTCCCAAAGAGTTCTTCTTTTAAAGAATTGGAAATAAGCACTGTCCGGCTGCCTCCCAAAAAATCTGCCGTCAACAGGCTCCGCCCCTCTGCTACAGCGAGTTGATTCATATCCAAATAAGGCTGTGTGACCCCGGTAACAAAGGCGTCTGCTGTTTCTTCTTTGTAGCGGACCATACCGGATTCCGAACTGGAAGCGACGACTGTTTTCACTTCGGGAATCTCCTCGATCAGTTGGATATCTTCCACTGTAAAAGGGTCTTCCATCCACTCAGAAGAGTTCCCCATCATTTCTTCCTCGGGAGGGACATATAATAGTTCTGTTGTATTCGTTTCTCCTACGACTTGTGATTTAAGCATGGCTTCACCTGCCTGCCCGATGGCAACAACTGCGATCACGGCAGCCACCCCAATAATGATCCCAAGCATCGTCAAAATCGATCTGAGTTTATGTGCCCGAAGGGAGGTAATGGCCATCTTAACGTTTTCAAACACATTCATTTATCGCCACTCCCTTGGGATTCTCCCTTCATGATGATGCCATCCCTTATAAAAATCGTACGTTCTGCAAAAGCGGCGACCTCCGGATCATGTGTTACAACGACGATTGTCGTTCCCTCAAGGTGGAGCATTTTAAATAGCTCCATGACTTGTTTGCTAGTTTTCGTATCCAGGGCTCCAGTCGGTTCATCCGCCAATAGGATAGACGGCTCGTTCACAATGGCCCTTGCAATGGCAGCACGCTGTTTTTGCCCCCCCGACAGCTGATTGGGAAAATGTTGAATCCTGTCTGCGAGACCAACTTTTTTCAAGGCTTCCATCGCCCTTTCTTCCCGCTCTTTACGCGTCATTCCAGCATAAATCATAGGCAGCTCAACATTTTTTAACGTATTTAATCGGGGAAGAAGCTGGAACTGCTGAAATACAAAACCAATCGAACGATTACGGACACGCGCCAATCCTTTACGGTCATAATCCGATACACGTTCTCCATTCAAAAAATATTCCCCGCTTGTCGGGCGTTCCAAACAGCCCATAATATTCATCAAGGTGGACTTTCCGGAGCCAGAAGGCCCCATAATTGCGACAAATGCCCCTTTTTTTATATGGATATGAATATTTTTCAACACGTCAACATCCGTTTCAGCTGCATGATAGCTTTTATAAATTGATTCAAGCCTGATCATTCACGATCACTTCCACTCCATCTTCGAGCGCTTCGGAAGGATCGATAATGACTTGGTCATCCTTGGAAAGGCCCCCGGTAATTTCTATTGCATCACTTGATGTCATTCCAACCTTAACCTTCTGCCGCTCGACCCTCCCGTCTTTTACAACAAAAACATATTGATTTCCTCCATCCTGTTTTATGGCAGACAGAGGAAGTGTCCAACCATTTTTCTTGTCTGTATTGATTTCGGCAAGCATTTGGAATCCAGGCTTTACATTCAAATCCTCATCTTCCACTGCAATTTCAATTGGGTATTGAACTTTGAAAGCTTCTTCGTTTGCAGCCTCCAATTGTTCACTTTCATTTGGCAAAAAAGAAACAAAAGTGACTTTGCCGTTCCATACTTTTCCCGGCACTGCATCCATCGACAAAATCGCCGATTGTCCTTCCTTTATTTTCAGGGCATCATATTGGGAAATCGTCCCTTTTACAACAAACCGATCAGAGGCTGCTATTTGAATAATCGGCTGCTCCATTGACTGCGAAAGAGCAGCTGCTTGTTCATTCACCCGAAGAACTACACCCTCCGATTGGCTTTTGACGGTAAGCTCTTCCAACTGCTTATCAATCGATTGTTGTTGCAAAAGGGTTTGCTCAATTTCAATCTGCATTTGTTGCTCTTCTAAAAAAATTTGGTCATGCTCTGCTTGCAGTTCTTCCTTATCCAGCATCTCGTCGCTTTCCGCCTTGACTAATTGCTTATCTATTTTTTTATGTTGTTTTTTAATATTGCTCAACTGCAAATTGTTGGAACGCAGCTGTAATGCCAGCTGTTTCTTCTCCAGCTCCAACTGCGGATTCTCATATCGGAACAGCGGGGTTCCTATTTGTACCTCGTCGCCTTCCTTTATGAGCATCTCCCCGACTTTCCCTTTATCAGGCTCGTAATAAATGGTTTGCTGCCCGGCAAGCTGGAGAGTGCCGGGTATCATCACTGTCTCCGTCAACGTTTGTTCCTTTAATGTGGTAACATCCACGGAGATCACCTCATTTGAAGCCTGGTTCACCAAGTTTATTCCAACAAATCCCGCAACCAATATCATGACCCCTGCGATCATCAAAGCTCTCTTCATTGTCTGTTCACACCAACTATTCAAAATAATTAACGCCTTGTCATTTGATAAAAGATGGACTCTAAATCAGTTGAACTATCAAGCATTAAATCGTCCTTTAATTGACCTAAATCTCCTTCTGCAACCTTGTTTCCGGCATGGATGATCATTAACCGCTCACACAATTTTTCGGCAATCTCCAGTATGTGTGTGCTGAAAATGATAGAGTTCCCTTTCCCCGCGTACTCTACTAAATAATCTTTCATTTCTTTTAATGCAATCGGATCAAGCCCTGAAAAAGGCTCGTCCAAAACAAGCAGTTCCGGTTGATGGACAAGAGCAGAAATAATGGCCGTCTTCTGCCTCATCCCTTTTGAATATGTTTTAATTAACTGGTCCAATTTATGTTCCAGGCGAAATACTTTTGAGAGGCGCTCAATTTCTATTTTTTGCGCCATCGGAGGAACATCTCTTAAACTGGCTGAAAATTGTATATATTCTCTGCCTGTTAAATAATCGTATATATGGACAGCATCCGAAACAAAGCCAATTCTCTTTTTATATGCGGCTGAACGGCTCTCCAGGTTGTCCAGCGTAACGGCACCTTTATCCGGCTTCAACAATCCTGTAATCATGCTGAGTAATGTGGTTTTTCCTGCTCCGTTAGGGCCGAGGATTCCGTAGATCATCCCTCTCTTGATTTGAAAGCTGATATGATTAACCGCCGCCACGCCATTAAATAATTTGGTTACCCCTTGCACATCCAGCATTCTTACTCACGCCTTTAATCAAAAAGTTCACTCAGTGACTCAAAGTTTCTGAAAGTAACTTCCTCAATCTTTTGGGAAAGCTTATGAAATAAAAAAATGACGAGAACAACGTTCATTATTATAAAAATACAGATGAAAACGATAGGAGAGTTGACAAAATAAAACAACAATACATGTAAAAATAAATAACACCCGGACAGCATGCTGATCATCACTTTGGCTCTCATACTTGGCAAATTAAGCAAAGAATCATCCGAAAAATTCGGAAACGTTGCGGTTGAAACCAAACCGATCAGCAAGATTACAGGCAGGGATAACAAAATGCCTACCGTAAAAACAAAAAGATTCGGTCTTAGCAAAATAAATGCAGCCGCGATAAAAACGATACAAACCGGGAGCAGTACAAAAAACATGCCAATGATTTTCGCCATTGCGATATGCTTGGCATCTACCGGCAAAACCACCAAGTTCCTGAAACTCATTCCTTCTGAATCGATCGAAAATTTGTTAACGATGGTGTTCATGAGCATTAATAAAACAGAAATGCTTAAAAATGTGTGCGCAGACGCAGAATGGGCTGAAACTGCATCCACCTTGCTTTCAAGAAAATAATAAGCGCCCACCATCCCTGTTATACCCAGACTCATGATGACAAATGCCGCTTTCCAGCGATACTTTTCATCGCGCGAAAAGGCCAATAGATCCTTCCGCAAAATCGACTTTACGTGAGGATGGACACAAGGCACTCTTTCCAGCAAGGAAATGGCCGAAAATTGTCTCGGTTTCCCAGGAGCTCCCTCTTTGGCTGACTGAAGCTCATGCATTTTTCCAAGTATATGTTGAGCATCAAGCCTTTCATATTTCTTGCTTGCCAGCTTAAACAATATAAAGGTCATAGCTGCGTAAGCAAAAAAAGCGAAAAGGATTGAAAATGGGAAAATCCCAACTGCCAGTGAATGGGGAAAATATGTAAAACCCGCTAATTCTACTATGAACTGCACTAAAGGAGATTCATAAATCGACAAATAATATGGATAAAAAAAGAACTCGGACAGGCCATTTAAAAACGGGTAGACTAAATAAATGATCAAAACGGCACTGATGGCGTTTATGCTAAAAAAAAGCAATGCAAAAGGAAGCAGTGTTTGCTTGAAAATTTTTCTGATAACCATTGTGCTGATGAAAACAAAGCGGACTGCAACAGCCAAAGCAAATTGGGAAACAAAAGCGGCAAACAGAAGAAACCCCATGCCTATTCCTATCTCGAACACCCTGCACAATTGATAGACAAAAACGGCCAGGACTAGAACGAGAAAAATTAACTTAATATACGTCCTTTCCAAGATTTTGGCCAAAAACAGCTGTTTTAGAGAAAGCGGAGACAGGACAAGAAATTTTATATCCTCGGCCAGCAAAAATCGGTACAAATGATCGTAAATACCACTTATGGAAAACGAAAGAAAGACGAGCAAATTTAAAATGCTGAGCCACTTGACATTTTCCTGAACCGTTCCGCCGCGCAAATGATCACGGGTCCAATCAAACAATACGGGTAGAAAGAAGTTCATGAAAAGGACAGCCGTGATTACGGCAAATGCCGCCACCGCAGCAAAACTCCATAACTTCATTCTGTTTTGTTTGGAATCCCCACCTGCACACACCATTTTATTAATGGTTAATCGTGTCCGGTTGTTCCAAATAAACCAGATTTTTTTCAAGCCCAAGCCCTCACTCCTTAAAGCCTCGTTGTGACAAGTCCTTCTATTAATGCGGCTACGAACAGAAAAGATACATAGAGCACAAACATTAAAGCCATATCTTTAAAATCTCTTTTCTGCAAAAAGCGCTTTTTAAAAGCAAGACATTTAAATGTTACGACGGCCGGCTTCAGCGCAAATGCCCCAACAAGTGCAATTGCCAGAATTTCAAAAACGCCATGGAGGAATGTATATTTGAACACCAGCCAGAAAGACAGATCTTTTGATAAATAAAAGATACTTGCTCCCAATAAACAACCTTGCATAATGATATACCAAAACGAAATGAAACCAAATGAGAAGACACCGATGCATGCCGGAAGCAATATCATAAAGTTATGGATAAAGACGGATTTCCATGTAACATCCTCTTCCGTGAAATCTTCCTCCTTCATGGCCGCCGAATCCTGCACCATGGCCGCCACATCCCCTGCTCCGGATAACTGCAGGTAAATCATCGTTCCAAAAAAACTGATTAAAATGGTAAACAATGAAAATAAAAATGCATCCCGGTTTCTTTCCAGAAAGGATAATCCATATGCCCGCAGGTTGAGATGATTAATCATGTTCACGTCATATCCTTGATAAAGTTAATTCTTTTTTGAAAGGATGGATGTGTCTCTTTCCACTCTTTTCTTCTCGAGGCAAATTCGCCATCCTCTTTTTCACTGATCCGGTTTAATTTCACTAGTGTTCGAATATACAGATCTTTATCCCCCGATTGCCTAACGGCATATTCATCTGCCTGGTGTTCAAACATTTTACTGATTTTATTCGGGAGCCATTCCGTAAGCAACATTAAAATAATGACACCTATCGGAAAAATGAATATATAATGCCACCACCCAAATCCCAGCATGATTTTTCTTGCAAAAAACATAATCAGGCTGACCGCAATGGCAACACCAAAAGTAATGGCCAAAATCCAGCGCCCATGTTTCAGTTTAATATGGCCGATCTCATGAAATAACACAGCCTTTACTTCATCCAAAGTAAAGTTTTTCATTAAGCCTTCTGTCATATAAATGCGGACGCCTTTTCCAGATGTAAAAGGTACACTGTACACCCAGGCATTTGTTTCATGCACGGAATCCTGCTTCATAAACAGGCTGACCTTCGTCTTACATGTATCCTCTATGCTATTTTTTAAAGAAGCAAACGGCTCTGTAAGCCCCACATTGTCATAATTCCCCATAAACCGGTGCAGAACTGTATATACGGCCATAATGACGAGCGTTAGAGATAAATACCAAAGGGTAAATAAATACCATTTATCCGTAATTTTTACATAAACGGACAGCGGAAGAAGAAAAAACGAGAAAAAGTAGGCAAGGCCTCCTGCAACAAGCAGCGATAGGCCAATCGTCTCTCTTCTTGTAAATGCAAGAAATCCCGTCTCCTTCATTTCCTCGTTTTCAACGGAATCTCCATCACTTTTTATTGTATATTGATAGACTGCAGTGGCAAATGACACCGATAAAAACGACGGCACGAATATGCATAATAGGATGCTCCAAATGTAAGAATTGGTCAGCAGCAGAGCATACCCCATCGTAAAGTGATAGTTTAACAGCAGGGGAAGAATCCCAGCTAATATAAATGGAAAAAACAGCGAAAAAAGGTTGCGCATTGAAAGAACCTGGTTAAAAAACAGCGACAGAAGACAAGGTAATAAAAATGAACTTAAGTATATAAAAAGGATGAGCGGCCTGCTAAACTCCGGTTTCAAGTGAAGAGAGAACGATGCATTGTTTTCAGGGGCACGTATAGTATATTCATTAAAATAGAACTTCCTGTCACTGGATTGAATCGTTGCATCATGACCAATTTCGGCATCAATCCCTCTTCGTGTCATGACCTTCCATTCATCCCCCGCCGGCAGCGCGACATTTTCAGTATGTATTTCACTAAACCCATAAACCGTATTTCCAATATGGAAAGCTAGCGGCTGCTCCCCTGTTGCTGTCGTATTATTTTGAATGTCCAAAAGATAATCTCCCTGGTATATGGAGTAGCCCGTCAGCACCTTTTGGACCCCTTCCTCTTTTTTGGAATCAAGAAGAATAAACGGCGATAATACTGCCGAACGGATACCCAATTCGACCATTACAACGACTGCGGATGAAAATGCTGCAATGAGTAAAATGATGAGCGCACTTTTTTTCATGGCCAATACTCTCCTTAAACTATAAGAAACTTGTCATAACCGCGGGAATTGTTTTTAAAGCCAAGTTTGCTGCAAACGTAATGCATACAATGAGCAGCTGGGAGATCCGGCTTCCTGATTTCAACAATACTTTAACACCAAAGTACAATAATACAAACTGCCATATTAAAAAGGGCACAACTTGGTTAAGGATCGCATGATGATCCAAGTTGGGAAAAAAAATACGCAGTCCAACAGGCTGAAACACTTTACCGGCATGATGACCTATCTCCATCTGTCCAAAAAGATCTTGGCCCCCCAGCTGAGGAAAATCAAGTATATAGTGTAACAGTGTTTTATACTAGTAGCGGTAGTAATCAAATGAAAAACCAAATAAAAGCTAAAGTTGATTATCCGGTTGGAACTTTTACTTCAACAATTAAAACTGATAAGATAAACAAAAGAAAGAAAACATTGAAGTGGACTGCAACATCAGCTTATCACACTTTTAAACGTCTTGACATTCGGCTTAATACAGGTCAAAAAACAATAAAGTGGACAAGTACCCGGAAAGCCAGGTTTAGTAATTAAAGGCCAAAAAAACTCGGACATATATCAAAGGTGGAGTATATAAAGTATCAATATCTAGTCAAGCATATTTTAACAGAGCAAAGCCTGCAACGCTTTCTATATAGGTTGAGTTAACTTTTTTACATTGTTTTGTGATGATGCACTATATGATGGAAAGAGATCTAGTTGATTGTAGTGGAAGGCGGCGACTCCTGCGGGATAAACGTGAGCCTTGAGACCCCACAGGACGCGAAGCGTCCGAGGAGGCTCAAGCCACGCCCGCGGAAAGCGTCCGCCTCTGAACGGAAATTAACTGTGGCTAAAAGTATGAAAAATATATAACTCAACTTATATAGCATACCTACTTGAGTAATAGTCAAATAAATAAAAGGAATGTATAAATGATGTTATGGAGTTATAAACCACTGCTGTTAAATGATATGTTCCAACTGTACTTACAACAAAAATACAATATTAATAGTAACGATACTGTTTATAGCTTCAATATAAATTACCATTTGAATGAAAAAGAAGCCAGTCAATTTAATTACGAATTTTTCGAAAATATTTTTAATGAAGTACATTTAACAGAACAAGAGAAAGGAGAATATTCCCTTGAGTTGTTTGACTTAAAGGATTCGATTATCAAGAAATTTGACCTTTGTTATAAAAAGAAATATTTGGATGAATCGTACGTACATATTATTAAATTTTTGGAACAACAAGAAATCTTAGTGGTAAAAAGTTCACACTCTGGTTACATTCAATCTAAAAAAATAAAAACTGTAGACCATGTCCAAAACAAACCTGATTTGTTTTTAACCCAATTGATAAAAAAATTCTCTTTTTTGAAGTACAGGTATGATCAAACATATATTATAATACCTACCCCTTTTATTAAATGTACAAAAAGCGTAGAGGAAAAAATTTCTTTTTATTTTGGTTATCATTTTCAAGAAATTAGCTTAAATCTTGCTAAAATTAATGGGGAAAACTATATAGTAGAAATTGAATTAAATGAATTAAAAGAAGGAGAAATAGCTAAATCTATTGAAAACCTCTTATTACTAATACAATGAATATTTTAAGTGAGATATCGAAGTATGTGAAAAAAACAAACCTGGTATTGTTTGAGCCCATCTTCCGCATATCAATAAATGTAGAAATTTGAGTTGATTTGTCTAATAAAAGGAATCCTGATTCACTCCGTCGAATCCATTCTGAACAACCTATGAATGGAGTGATTCCTGTGCCAAATGTGGCTGATGATTTACAAATCATCCATGCACGCTCGTCTTCCGTCATTGCGCACTTCTGTGATTCACTGAATGTGGTGAAGCATATAAATGAACGGGTATCTTGGGATCCGCAGCGAACAGATATGTCTCCCGGTGAAGCAATCAAAGCCCTCGTTATCAACCTGCTTGTTAA
>NZ_JBFEGN010000057.1:0-25887 GCF_047228825.1 Siminovitchia jepli | reverse complement strand
CCAGTCCGCAGCCAGAACCTCATCTGGAAAGGGAAAAGCACAAAGTACACACGCGCCATTGCGATTTGTCGCAATGGCACCGTGACCCTTTATGGTTACGGAACCTCCCCATTTCAATGGGGAGAGGTTTCAGCAGACAATCGACAAAAGACGACAAGCCTTTGGGATCAGCCTCTGGAGCTTATCTTCGGCGCTTGCTCCTGCAGTTGGCCCGGTCCTTGCCGGTGTTTTGATTGATTTGTTGGATTGGCGTGCATTATTTTATTTTAACTTGCCAATCGCTGCGATTGCGATCGTGATTGCTCTAAAAAATCTTCCTGAAACGGACTTGAGTGAAAAAACGCGTTTTGATCTTTGGGGGCTTTTCTTTTCCTTTGTCGGCAGCGTCCTTCTGCTGGCCGCTTTTGCAGAAGCGGGGGCATGGGGCTGGCTCGATAAAAGGACAATCTTGATGGTTTTGGCCGGGGCGATCCTGCTGGCCTTATTTGTGAAAAGGGAGCTTGCAGTTGAGTTTCCGCTGCTGAACTTCAGTGTGCTTGCCTACCGAAAATTTACATACAGCATTATCCTGAACGCTGTATTGTCTATTGCGCTTTATGCAGGGGCTTTTTTAATTCCCATCTTTTTGCAGACTTCTTTGGGTTTGGGCGCACTGCACACCGGATTGATCATGATGCCGAGCGCATTTGTGATGGCGCTGTTTACTCCTGTCACCGGAAAATTATATAATAGGGCTGGACCCTTGCCGCTTATTTTGGCGGGGCTTGCCATTATGGGCTTAGGCACCTATATGATGGGGAGCCTGACGCTTCAAACAACAGCTTTATACGTTATTATTTGGTCATCTGTCCGGTATCTTGGCATCGCGCTTTGCAACATGCCGATTTTGAATGTCGGAATGTCTGCGGTACCGCTGGATATCGCAGGGTACGCATCTGCGCTTAATAATTGGACGCGGCAATGCATCGCTTCTCTATCGATCGCCCTGTTTTCCGGGTTAATCGCTTATCGTTCCGCAGTTCACGGAGCCAACGGAGCCAATCCGGATGCAGCGTCTGCATTGGCGGCGGGTGATGTTTTTATGCTGTCACTCATTCCGCTCATCATTTCCTTGCCGCTGGCATTGTTGTTGAAAGAAAAAAGAGGATAAAAGGCCGTTTTTTGAAAGGAAAGCGGCCTGACTGTTTATTTTAAGGGCTCAAAAAAACTATTGACTTTAGTAAGCAGCGGCCATATAATTAATTATGTCTTTTAAAATAATATGTCCCAGTAGCTCAGCTGGATAGAGCAACAGACTTCTAATCTGTAGGTCGGGCGTTCGAATCGCTCCTGGGACGTCTTTGTATGTATTTGGGTAAAGATTGGCACCATGGAAAATACTCTGAAACATTGCTATGTCAACGTTTTGGAGTATTTTTATTTTTTTTGGGAATACGATGAAAAACGGTAGGTTTTAAAATTTTTTTACACAATTTTTACACAATCATCTCCTCGAAAGTGGTGACTGTTTCTTTTTCATCTCGCTCTTTCAATTCCTTTATGACATGGGCATAATAGAATAGTGTTGTTTTTCTTAATTTAATGCAGTGCAATTTTTTGAAAAGGAGGTAACCATGAAGCAAGTTTCTTTATTTGAAAACGATAATGATCCAAGCCGTCCTTTGGCCAGTAGAGTGCGCCCTCATAGTTTGGATGACTTCGTTGGGCAAAACGACCGTATTTATATTCACATTTTGCTTCTCCAAGCGAATGCCTTTTTCTTTTATCCGGGTTATGTCAATTAAATCGTTTAGCATGAGCGCCATTCGACGTCCAATGGTGATCAGGAGCTCCAAGTTATTTTTGGTATTTGCGTTCAATTGGTTTTTTTGATCGCTTACAATCGATTCGGCGATATTGATAATACCATGAAGTGGATTCCGCAGCTCATGGGAAGTGTTGGCAAGGAATCGATCTTTTAATTGGTCTTCCTGTTGCGGCTTATTGTAAAGCGCTTCTTTTTCTTCCGTTTCTTGGAAAAATTGTTTAAACCAATAGGTAGAAAAAAGAACTACGGCAAATATTAAATCGTATGGATAGAACGATGAATAATGGACGATGCCCAATGAGCGCAAAATGCCCCATCCAAGGCTGGAAACAATACTAACCGCTGCAAGTAAAATGAACAATACATCCCTTTTTTCTTTGGTGATTAACTTAAAGATAAGTACAGTAATCGTGGCAAAAGAAATGAGTAATAACACAAAATTATATTCCGAAAAACCGGTATATGCAGCAGGTAAAATAATGACGAAAATCCCGCTCAATAAGCATAGAAATGATAAATAATCAAGAGCTTTATATTTATATTGGGCAAAAAACATATGCTTAATAAATTGCAGTAAACAGGCAGCCAAAGCCACATATGAAAATTTTAAGATTTTTAGAAACCATTCATAATTCAGGGGGATTAAGTTTAATAGCAAGCGATCATCATCGAGAACAACACAGATGCCAAAAAAGAAAATACCGAGAGCGAAGAAGAGCAATTCTTTTCTCTTCGGTCTTAATGAAAACAAAATAAAAGCATACAAACTATGGATAAGCATTATTACAAGGACCAAAAATTGCATGGCTGCAGAAAAGGAAAATTCTTTATGTATTGTATTTAGATTTCCGAATTTGATCGATTTATGAATCCCGCCCGCTCCAACGTGATCATAATTGGATGCATGAATGAGCAGTTCAATCTCTCCGTGCCGATTTGGCTTTAACACGGATGAAAATGTAAGGGCACTTCCTGTATGATGTTCCGGGGTGGTGGAAGGAACGCCTATTTGTTCGGTCAATTTGCCGTTTACAAATAGTTTTGCCGCGGTTCGAATAGAACGAATACGCATGCCGTAAACTTGTTTACTATCTTTTGGGACGAGAATTTTTAAACGGTAGGTTCCGAAGCCGTATGCGGGGTTCTTTTCCCCGGTAAAGAACCTGTTCCACTTGCCGGGAACGGATATCATCTTGCCATCAGCCTGCGAACTTTCTTCGGGGTCAAGAAAAGTGTTCGGAAAAAACTCCCATTCCCCATCTAATTGAATCGTTTTATTCTCTTCCATATTCCACTTCCTTAGATCCAGAATACCTTGAACAGCCTTGGGTTGATCGAATGAGTGATCATGGAATAACCAAAACACTCTAAAACAGGTTAATATGAGAAAAAACAAACATGCAATCAAAAGTGTTTTTGTTTTTATGACTTTGGCCATGAAACGATCACCTTACCTTTTACATGGATAAATGGAATATTAACTTTCCTTTTTCTTTTTTATCCCAATACTTTTTCCTAACCTACACTATAAACAGTATGCCGGCAACAACGACTAACAACAAATTTGTGCATGTTATAAACAACTTATTTATAGTATACCGGCTATGACTTTGTATTGGTGAATACAATGTATCTCTGAAAAGCAAAGAACTGGATGACAACCAAAAGAACAAGTGCCCTTCCTCTTCAATCAATTTCATCTCCATTGGCTGCTCCAATCGAATCCTATTCAATGACTCTTCTTCATTTAGGCCGGCAACAATACATCCTGGCGGTTCAGGAAATGTTATGGGGATCTTATCATCGGCGTAATCAAACACCGCCGGAAAAAGATATCAATCTTTTAACATTTATCTATAAACCAACATTTGCAAAGAGGCTATGAAAACCTGATTTAAAAGGCGAAACTACAGTAGTACCCTTTGGACTCATATAGAACGAGAGTATACTCTCTGCTCTATCCCCCAATTCATCACGCCATTACTTCACTTAGCTCTGCAATGACAAGTTACTGCTGAATGTTGAATTGGCTGTAGCTTGAAAAGAACAAACAAGCTGGTCTTAATTAAAAATCCATTAAAAGGACCGATATAAAAAATATAATAAGAATCGGAAATGGAGCGAATAGATTTCTTCCGATCAAGATATGCCGTATTTTTGGGGCCAAATTGCACATGTCAGAGGTTGCCTAAGGCAAGTTTAAATCCATTTTTATTTGTTGATCAACTTGAAGGAGCGTTCCGGGATGAAAAGAAAATTTGTTTTAATGGTAATGGCGATAGCATTGGTGGTTGTTCCGTATGGCAAAGTGGCTGAAGCCCAATCCGCAAAGAAAGTCGTCATTGATGCGGGGCATGGGGGAAAGGATACTGGGGCAACCGGAAACGGATTGCGTGAAAAGGATCTCACCTTAAAAATAGCTCAAAAGGTTAATCGAATTTTGACCAACAACTATGTTGTCAATGCGAAAATGACACGCAATTCCGATGTTTCCTTAACATTGGACAAGCGGACGGATTTTGCAAATCGCTGGGGAGCCGATTTATTCCTTTCCATTCATATCAATTCCGGCAGTGGAACCGGTTATGAAGATTATATACATACCACATCTCCTCCAACATCCGAGGATAAAAAGGTGCAAACGGAGATAAACAAAGAAATCAAAAAGGTTCTTGAGGAGTATAAAAAAATCAACCGCGGACAAAAAAAGGCAAACTTTTACGTATTGAGAGAATCAAAGATGGCCTCTGTATTACTTGAAATACTTTTCATTGACAATAAATCAGATGCAAAGTTATTAAAAAACGAACAGTTTCTAAACGATATGGCAGAAGCGATCGCAACAGGTGTTGCCAAGGCGTTAGCTTTGGAGAAGAAAGACAATAGCGTGACTGGAACTTCTGCCGTTCCAGAAGGCAAGATTGTCGTTTCAAAGGCGGGTGGCACTTACGTTGTAACTGCAAGTTCAGTCCCTGTCCGGGCAGGCGACGGGACGAATTATCCTGTTGTGGGTTCTTTGAGAAAAAATGAACAGGTGAACGTAACAGGGGTGACTTCCAAGGGATGGTATCAGGTCACATTTAAAGGGAAGGCGGCTTATGTAAGCAAAACACATTTGAAACTAAAACCTGCGCAAAAACAAAAAAGCGAGCCAATTAAGGTGGCCAAAGCAAGCGGTACATATATTGTAACTGCCAACTCGTTGAACGTTCGTTTAGGAAATGGCTCAAGTTACCGTTCTCTTGGTATTTTAAAAAAGAATGATCAAGTACATGTAACAGGCAAAACATCGAACAATTGGTATCGAATGACTTTGAACGGAAAAACAGGCTATGTGAGCGGGGCTTATTTGAAGAAAAAGCCGGTACCGAAACAAAAAAATGCAATGAAAGTTACAAAAGCAAGCGGCACTTATAAAGTCACTGCAAGCACATTAAATGTACGTTCAGGAAATGCGGCCTCTTACTCAAAGATTGGCAGTTTGGCCCGGGGGACTAAAGTTAAAGTAACAGGCAAAACCTCAAACGGCTGGTATCGCATCAACCATAAAGGTAAAGTAGGTTATGTAAGCGGCAAGTATTTGAAGAGGTAGATAATGGGAGATGTTCCTATGGCTGCTGCTATTGGGCTCGGCATTTCTTTTGTCTTCATGTCCCAACCGCTTTCATCAAAGCTTTTAAACGAGTTGGATATAAAGCGACTCAGCCCCATGGAATGTTCTTTTTGACCATTTGATTTCCAACTCTCTTCCTAATTCACTCGCAAGCTTTAATTCTTCCTTGCCTGCAAGCATAAAATGATAAAAAGCGGGAAAGGGGAAGAGGTATGCGTGCAGCAGTGTTGGGAGCAGGATTGATGGGGAAGGAAGCGGCGCGGGATCTTGTAAAAGGTAAACAGGTTGATGAAGTGGGCTTGGCGGATATCGACCGGGAACGCGCAGAGGGAGCGTGCCGCCAAATAAACTCCCCAAAATTAAAGGCGTTCCAATTGGATGCAGACAACCCACAGGAACTTGTACAGTTTTTAAAAAATTATGATGTTGTCCTTAACGCTCTTTTTTATTCATTTAATGAAAAGGTTGTAAAAGCGGCAATTGAAGCCGGTACGAGTGCGGTCGATCTCGGGGGGCACATTGGACAGATGACCGATAAAGTTCTTGCGCTTCATGAGGAAGCAAAAAGGGCGGATATTACCGTGATTCCCGATCTTGGAGTGGCTCCCGGGATGATCAATATATTGTCCGGTTATGGGGCCGGCAAAATGGACTCTCCGCAATCGATCAAATTATATGTCGGCGGCATCCCACTCCGGCCGGAGCCTCCGCTTGAATATCATCATGTTTTTTCATTGGAAGGGCTGCTTGATCATTATACGGATCCGTCCATGATTATCCGCGATGGCAAAAAGCAGGAAATTCCTTCGTTGTCAGAAGTGGAGCCGGTTTATTTTGAAAAATTCGGGCCGTTGGAAGCATTTCATACGTCAGGAGGAACATCTACTCTATCCGGATCATTTCCGGAATTAAACACATTGGAATATAAAACGATCCGCTATCCGGGCCATCGGGACAAATTTAAATTGCTTGTCGATCTTCATTTAACCCGGAATGACCACTGTGTACAATTAGGTGAAATAAAGGTAAAGCCGCGTGATGTCTTGCTGAAAGTCCTCGGCCCCATCATGGAATTGGGGGACAGGGATGACGTTGTCCTGCTTCGTGTAGTCGTTTCAGGTGAAAAGGACTCGAAAAGAAAAACATTTTCCTACGAGATGGTGACGTATAAAGACCGCCGGGAAAACGTGACGGCCATGGCGCGTGCAACCGCCAATACAATATCTGTCGTGGCACAAATGATCGGTAATGGCATCATTCAAAAAAGGGGCGCGTTTCCTCCGGAGCAGATTGTTCCCGGTGATCTGTATTTAAAAGAAATGGCTAAACGAAAAGTGTATATTAAAGAAGCCGTATATTAATCTGAAAGGGAAATTTGGGTGAATACTTGAATGAAAAAAACGGGCCAAAATTGCTTTGGTCCGTTTCTCTCATACATATAAGCATATCATTCAAATTTCATGCATATATGTTAATTTCGTGCATACAATTCAACATTCATGCAAAGAGCCAATCCGTAAATCATCCAGTGATCATGCAAAGCAGCCGGCAATATTCAATCATCGAACTGTATGCAACCTGTCTGAAGCAGCTCCCGAAGCCTATTCCTCAAACGGCCAAGCCGGGAGCATTTTATTTAACGGCTTATCTTCCCTGTAGCCCAATACATAATCAGCCTGCATGATCGTATGGATTTCACGCGTTCCTTCATATATAACAGGAGCCTTGGAGTTTCTTAAATAGCGTTCGACGGGATATTCGTTGGAATACCCGTAAGCTCCATGAATTTGCACCGCATCGTCTGCCGCTTTGTTGGCAAAATCGCAGGCTTGCCATTTGGCGAGCGACGTTTCCCGTGTATTTCTGACACCTTTATTTTTCAACTCCCCGGCACGGTATACGAGCAGCCGGCTCATTTGCAGGCCTGCTTCCATATTTGCAAGCATTTGCTTGACAAGCTGATGGTCCCCGATCTTCTTCCCAAACGTTTCTCTTTCATGACAATATTTTACACTTGCTTCCAAACAGGCCATAATGAGACCGCACGCGCCTGCAGCTACGGTAAAACGGCCATTGTCCAGTGCAGACATGGCAATTTTAAAGCCTTCTCCTTCCTCGCCCAGCAAATTTTCTTTCGGTACTTTCAGATTTTCAAAAAATATTTCACCGGTATTGCCCGCCCGTATCCCCAATTTTCCTTTGATTGCCTTGGAAGAGAACCCTTCCATCGTTCTTTCTACGATAAATGCGGAAATGCCGTGATGTTTTTTGCTTTTATCCGTGTAGGCAAAAACAAGGAAGTGATCGGCGACGTCACAAAGTGAGATCCACGTTTTTTGGCCGTTTAAAACATAATAATCTCCATCCCTGACAGCGGTAGACTGCAGCGCAGCAACGTCCGATCCGGCATTCGGTTCCGTCAAGCCAAACGCTCCAATCTTTTCTCCTTTTGCCTGCGGCACCAAATACTTCTGCTTTTGCTCCTCCGTTCCCCATTGAAGCAGTGTCATGCTGTTTAAGCCGGTATGTACGGATACCGCGGTACGAAAAGCCGTATCTCCTCTTTCAAGCTCTTCACACACGATGGCGAGGGAATTATAATCCATGCCGCTGCCGCCATATTTTTCCGGTATGCATACTCCCATTAATCCGAGGCCGGCAAGCTTCGTAATAATTTCCGGGTTAAACTCTCCGTTGGCATCCCATTCGCCGATATACGGCATAATCTCTTTGTCCACAAAGCTGCGTACTGTTTTTCTCAATAACATTTGTTCTTCGGTAAAGTCAAAATTCAATGGGAACCCTCCTCAAACGATATTGTTCATTTTAAAAAAATCTATTTGATCTTCGCCATAGCCGAGAGCCTGCAAAATTTCATCTGTATGCTCCCCGGCATCCGGCGGGTAATGTGCAACCGCTGCCGGCGTTCGTGAAAGCTTCAGCGGACTTCCGATCATTTTGATTTCCCCGGCAGTCGGGTGATTCATGGAGCGGAACATGTTCCTTGCCTGAAGCTGGGGATCGTTTTCCAATTGATCCATGCTTTGAATCGGTCCGCAAGGAATGTTTTTCTCGCGAAAACGTTCGATCCATTCGGCAGCCGTTTTCGTCAATAGTTTCGTTTGCAAAAGCGGTATAAGCTGATCGCGATGTTCAACCCGTTTTGGATTGGTAAGAAACCTTTCATCGCCAGCCAAATGCGGAGCGCCCAGAAGCTCGCATAATGCCGTAAATTGCTTATCATTGCCGACAGCAATGACAATGTCATCGTCCTTGGTCGAAAAAGTTTGATACGGGACGATGTTGGCGTGTTCGTTTCCAATCAGCTTTGGAGCTATCCCTGACATTAAATAATTGCTGGCCATATTGATTAAAGCACTCACTGCACTGTCATATAGGGCCATGTCAATTTTTTGCCCCAACCCCGAATGCTGGCGTTCAATCAGGGCCGCCTGGATGGCAATGCAGGCATATAAACCGGTCAGGACATCGGAAATGGCAACACCTGTTTTTTGGGGGCCGGAACGCTCGTTACCCGTAATGCTCATGAGGCCGCTCATCGCCTGGATAATAAAATCATAACCGGCTAAATGCTTATACGGTCCCGTCTCCCCAAACCCGGTAATGGAGCAGTAAACGATTCCGGGATTTATTTTTTTCAAAGCTTCATAGCCCAATCCGAGGCGTTCCATCGTTCCGGTTTTAAAATTGTTTATAATCACATCGCTTTTTTGAACGAGCTTTTTAATGATCTCAATGCCTTCGTCAGTTTTTAAATTGACGGTTATGCTTTTCTTGTTCCGGTTTGCACATAAATAATAAGCACTCACTCCTTTTTTGAACGGAGGGCCCCATTTTCTCGTTTCGTCCCCTCCGCCGGGCGCCTCCACTTTAATGACTTCGGCTCCCAAATCTCCCAAAATCATGGAACAATAAGGTCCGGCAAGAACTCGTGATAAGTCAAGGACTTTGATACCTCTTAGTGCTCCAGCCAGTGAATATCCCTCCTTCCAACCAATGGATGAAAAATTTGGTGCATTTTGTCCCATATATGTATATTCTATTAAAATTTCAAATATTCCTTCCTGTCCGGGTGCTTTTTATGTTTGTCTTTGGGGGAGGCACGTGCTAAACTAATTTTTACTACTGATTCAGGTTGTTCGAATGATAAGAAGGGATAGAAATGAAAAAAGACAACGTCATCCTCTTTCCGGGTTTAGGAGAGAGGCTGTTCCGCAAGGGGATTGACTGCCTGGAAAATCACCAATATGCAGATGCGGTACAATTGCTTCAACAGGCAAAAGAAATGGCGCCTGAAGACCCCCAAATCAGCAAAGCACTCGTGATCGCCCTTTATGAAAAAGGCGATTATGGAGAAGCAAAAGGCATTGCCAAAGAGATGCTGCTTCAAGGAACGGGAGATTTCTATGAAGTATTTGACCTGTATTTAATGATTTTAATACAATTACATAGGCATGACGAAGTGGTTCTGACACTGGAAACGCTTTTTGAGGAGCAGCATGTTCCGGAAGATAAGAGAGAACATTATCAAACCCTTTTGAATTTTAGTAAGAAAACGGCTGTCAATAAAAAGGCCGATTCCGCCGAAAAACATCTATCTGGCAGCCTATTCAAAGGGAGTCTTCAGGAACAGGTTGTAAAGCTCAGTTCGCTTGCAGATAAAAATATTCAGCCCTATTTCAAAGCGCTCATCGCTTTGTTGAAGAATAATCAGTCCCATCCGTTTTTACAGACGGTCGCTTTGAATGTTTTGAAAGAACACCGGATCGACCAAAAAGTGGAAGTAAGAAAACTTGGTTTTTCCGGTGTATTCAATCCGTCGAAACTTCCGGAATTGACCGAAACCGTTTTTTTTCAATCTGTGCAATCAGAACTTGAAAAAAAGCTTGAGCATGAAAACCCTGTTTTAATGATGCAAGTCAAAGAAATCATTAAACGCCATCAGTTCCTCCTGTATCCATTTGAACCCGAAGAAGATAAATTGCTGCTGTGGACAGCCGCCTACCACGGATACAGCCAATCGATGTACGGGGAAAGCTGGAACAAAACAACGGCAGCGGAAAAACTGGGCGTGGAAGAGACAGAGCTTGATCAAGTCCTCTCTTTCCTGGACCGGCTTGAACGGGTATCAGAGCGAATGGACTAAGTGCATCCCTTTTCACAAAAATAATATTATGTTACAATGTAATGGTTATGCCAATGTCAGTAACATCAAAAGATACAAGGTTTACATAATCTTAAATACTGAAGTATTCGTAGTTGGAGGTAATGGAATATGTCAGCAAAATGGGAAAAGTTAGAAGGAAATAAGGGAATCCTGACCGTTCAGGTGGATGAGGGCACGGTCAATAAAGGTCTTGACGAAGCTTTTAAAAAAGTTGTCAAGCAAGTGTCCATTCCCGGCTTCCGCAAAGGAAGAGTTCCGCGTTCCTTATTTGAAAAACGTTTCGGTGTGGAAGCTCTTTATCAGGATGCACTTGATGTCATTCTACCTGAAGCTTACACGGCTGCAATAGAAGAAACCGGGATCGAGCCGATTGACCAGCCGGAAATTGACATTGAACAAATGGAAAAAGGAAAAGAGTTAATTTTTAAAGCAACTGTTCAAGTGAAGCCGGAAGTAAAACTTGGTGATTATAAAGGCCTGGAAGTGGAGAAAATGGATACTGAAGTAACAGACGAGGAAGTCGAGAACGAGTTGAAAACACTCCGGGAACGCCAGGCTGAGCTCGTTGTCAAGGAGGAAGGAAAAGCTGAAGAGGGCGATACCGTCGTCATTGACTTTGAAGGCTTTGTTGACGGAGAACCGTTCGAAGGCGGCAAGTCTGAGAACTATTCTCTTGAAATAGGTTCAGGTGCATTTATTCCCGGCTTTGAAGAACAGCTCGTCGGGGTTGAACCCGGCGAGGAAAAAGATGTGGAAGTCACATTCCCTGAGGAATACCATGCGGAAGAATTGGCTGGAAAGCCGGCTGTTTTTAAAGTGAAAGTTCATGAAATTAAAGCGAAAGAGCTTCCCGAGCTGGACGATGAATTTGCAAAAGATGTCGATGAAGAAGCTGAAACGCTTGATGAGTTAAAGGCGTCGATCAAGGAACGGTTAACGAAAAGCAAGGAGCAGGAAGCGGATCAAAAGCTGCGCGACGCGCTCGTTGAGAAGGCTACGGAAAACGCTGAAATTGACTTGCCTGAAGTGATGATCGAAAATGAACTGAAGAACATGATGCGGGAGTTCGAACAACGCCTGGAAATGCAAGGCATGAATCTTGATTTGTATTACCAATTTTCCGGCCAGGATGAAGAAGCGCTTCGCAGCCAAATGAAAGAAGACGCGGAAAAACGCGTTCGCATGAATTTAACGCTTGAGGCAATCTCCAAAGCCGAAAACCTCGAAGCAAATGACGAAGATGTTGATCAAGAGCTTCAAAAAATGGCAGATATGTACAATATGTCCGTCAAAGATATTATAAAAGCATTTAACGGAAACCTTGACCACATAAAAACGGACTTGAAAATTCAAAAAGCAGTCGAATTTCTTGTTGAAAACAGTAAAACTAGTGCATAATATAAATAGACATAACACTCATTCATTGAACATACGATAGGAAAAACAAGGCGCGGGGTGATTTCGTGCCTTGTTTTATACCAATTACAGAAATGCCCAATGATCTTTCAAACATACATAATGAATGCAGTAACCTATTGAGAGAGACTACATAACACGATTTCATGAGCGAAAAATTGTATATTTTATAAAAAAGTATGCTACAATGCAATACATAACTATTTAACAGCCGCATCATTTCCACGATGAAACCAGCGTATAGTTATTAAAGGGGTGAGAGTTCATTGTTTAAATTCAATGAGGAAAAAGGACAATTAAAGTGTTCCTTTTGTGGAAAAACACAGGAGCAGGTTCGTAAACTGGTTGCCGGACCAGGTGTATATATATGTGATGAATGCATAGAGCTCTGCACCGAAATCGTTGAGGAAGAGCTCGGGACAGAAGAGGAATTTGAGTTTAAGGATATCCCAAAGCCGCGGGAAATTCGCGAAATTTTAAAAGAATATGTAATCGGCCAGGAACAGGCAAAAAAATCACTTGCCGTTGCGGTTTATAACCACTACAAACGGATTAATTCCAACAGTAAAATTGATGATGTGGAATTGACGAAAAGCAACATCTGTTTAATTGGACCGACCGGCAGCGGGAAAACGCTTCTTGCCCAAACCCTCGCCCGTATTTTGAATGTACCGTTTGCGATTGCTGATGCGACTTCTTTGACTGAAGCGGGTTATGTCGGGGAAGATGTCGAGAACATATTATTAAAATTAATCCAAGCCGCAGATTATGATGTGGAGAAAGCGGAAAGAGGCATCATTTATATTGACGAGATTGACAAAATCGCCAGAAAATCGGAAAATCCTTCCATTACGCGTGACGTATCCGGAGAAGGCGTTCAACAGGCACTCTTGAAAATATTGGAAGGAACCGTTGCAAGTGTTCCCCCTCAAGGAGGAAGGAAACATCCCCACCAGGAATTTATTCAAGTGGATACAACGAATATTCTCTTTATATGTGGAGGGGCATTTGACGGGATCGAACAGATCATCAAACGCCGTCTTGGGCAAAAAGTGATTGGTTTCGGATCCGATAATCAAGGGGATGAGGTTGAGGAAAAAGGATTGCTGTCCAAAGTGCTGCCGGAAGACCTGCTGCAGTTTGGGCTAATCCCGGAATTTATCGGGCGGCTTCCTGTTATTTCCAGCTTGGAACCTCTTGATGAAGATACGCTCGTCGAAATCTTGACGAAACCGAAAAATGCGCTCGTCAAGCAGTACCAAAAAATGCTTGAGCTTGATAATGTTGAATTGGAGTTTGAAGAGCAGGCACTCCGTGAAATTGCCAAAAAAGCCATCGAAAGAAAAACCGGGGCGCGCGGACTTCGCTCGATTATCGAGAGCATCATGCTGGATGTCATGTTTGATCTTCCTTCGCGTGAAGACATAAAAAAATGCATTATTACAAGAGATTCCGTTTTAAACGACCTGCCTCCAAAACTCGTGCTGGAAGACGGTACGATTTTAAAAGGGGCATAATATTACAAGGGAGCAGAAATGCTTCCTTTTTTATTGAACAAAAAGCAAAACATCGTCTATCTTAAAAACACCGTTTATTCCTGATCGCCTACGGAGATACTACCCATATGCAAAAAAAGTGATCAGGAGGGAAGGCGATGAACTGGACAGTTATTGTTTTGTTCATTCAATTATTTTTTGGGACAGTGATCGGGCTCTATTTTTTTAACTTGCTTAAAAACCAAAGAACCCAAAAAGTAACGATTGATCGCGAATCGAAAAAAGAAATGGAACAACTGCGCAAAATGCGCGCCGTTCAATTAACAGAACCGTTGTCTGAACGTGTCCGCCCATCAAGCTTTGCCGAGATCGTCGGCCAGGAGGATGGAATAAAAGCGCTGCGGGCAGCCCTCTGTGGTCCCAACCCCCAGCATGTCATTATTTATGGTCCGCCGGGAGTCGGAAAAACGGCCGCTGCCAGGCTTGTTCTTGAAGAAGCGAAAAAAAATCCGCGGTCCCCCTTCCGGTCAAATGCTGTATTTGTGGAGCTTGATGCGACTACGGCCCGATTTGATGAACGGGGAATTGCCGACCCGTTAATCGGATCCGTGCATGATCCTATTTATCAAGGAGCAGGTGCGATGGGCCAAGCCGGAATTCCGCAGCCCAAGCAGGGAGCTGTCTCGAATGCCCATGGCGGCGTTTTATTTATTGATGAAATCGGTGAACTTCATCCGATCCAAATGAACAAGTTGTTGAAGGTTTTGGAGGACAGGAAAGTATGTTTCGAAAGTGCCTATTACAGTGAAGAAAACAATCAAATTCCCGCCCATATTCATGACATATTTCAAAGGGGGCTCCCTGCCGATTTCAGGTTAATCGGCGCTACCACCAGGACCCCGGGTGAAATCCCGCCGGCCATCCGTTCGCGTTGCATGGAGGTTTTCTTCAGGGAGCTTGATCGGTACGAAATCATGAAGGTGGCAAAAAACGCAGCGAATAAAGTCAAGCTCTCCATTTCGGAAAAGGGCCTTTCCACCCTGTCTGCCTTTGCTTCCAGCGGCCGGGAAGCCGTAAATATGATACAAATTGCTGCAGGAATTGCCATTACCGAGAACAGGGACCATATTCTCGATTCCGATTTGGAATGGATCGTGCAAGCGAGCCAATTAACACCGAATTATGAAAAGAAAATAGGTAAAAAGCCCGCGGTTGGAATCGTCAATGGACTGGCGGTTACGGGGCCTAACAGAGGCGCGCTTCTTGAAATAGAAGTCATGGTCATTCCTTCCAATGGAACAGGATCGATCAACATTACCGGGATCGTCGAGGAAGAAAGCTTCAATGGCCAGGGAAAATCGGTTAAACGCAAAAGCATGGCGAAAGGTTCATTGGAAAATGTTTTAACATCATTAAGGTCCATGGGGATTCCGGCACATCAATATGATATTCATGTTAACTTTCCTGGAGGCATTCCGATCGACGGACCTTCAGCCGGAGTGGCGATGGCAGCAGGCATTTATTCTGCTGTTTATAAATTGCCCGTGAAAAACACAGTAGCCATGACCGGGGAAATCGGTATCCAGGGGGATGTGAAACCGGTTGGAGGGATATATTCAAAAGTAAAAGCTGCCAAACGGGCCGGAGCCAAAACAGTGCTGATTCCGAAAGAAAACATGCAAGCGATTTTAAAAGACATTCAAGACATTGAAATCGTCCCTGTTTCAAGAATTGAAGAGGCATTTTCCGCGGCGTTCGTAAACAACACCGAACATGAATTTGTTTTTCCGGATATATTTGAAGAGAACAGCAAAAAGAGTGTTTAATGAAACCTGCTCATTAGAATGAAATTTATATTCTTGGGTTCAGCACATACGACAATGCCTGTTCCTCGACATATACTGTCTCCATAAGCTAAAATGATATAAGCGGTACAGAGAGCCTTCGTATAAAGAAGGCACATTATTGGGAGGTGCACGAATGTGACGAAACAAACAGAATCGTTCGTTCCCCTGCTTCCATTGCGTGGAATGCTTGTGTTCCCTACAATGGTTTTGCATCTTGATGTCGGAAGGGAACAATCCGTACAAGCATTGGAACAGGCGATGCTCACCGACCATCTTATTTTTTTGACGACTCAAAAAGATACATCCATGGATGAGCCTGGTGAGGACGATATATATAAAATGGGAACGCTGACGAAAGTCAAGCAAATGCTCAAGCTCCCAAATGGCACGATCCGTGTTCTTGTGGAGGGGCTTTCCCGCGCTATGATGAAAAAGTATATTCCCAGGGAAAATTACGTTGCAGCCGATTTGGAGATTTTTGAAGATGAGGAGGAAAAAGACGCTGAAATCCAGGCATTCATGAGAACGATGCTTGATTATTTTGAACAATATATCAAGCTTTCCAAAAAAATATCGGCTGAAACGTTTTCAACCGTTTCCGATATAGAAGAGCCCGGCAGAATGGCAGACATCATCGTTTCACATTTGCCTTTAAAATTGCAGGACAGGCAGCAAATTCTTGAAACGATTGATGTGAAAGAAAGACTCGGCAAAGTGATTGAAATTATCCACAATGAAAAAGAAGTCCTTCATTTGGAGAAAAAAATCGGGCAGCGGGTTAAACAATCCATGGAAAGGACCCAAAAAGAATACTATTTGCGGGAGCAGATGAAAGCGATCCAAAAAGAGCTCGGCGAAAAAGAAGGCAAAACAGGCGAAATTGCTGAGCTTACGGAAAAAATTGAGAAGGCCGGCATGACTGAACATGCCAAGATGACCGCACTCAGGGAGTTGGACCGATATGAAAAGGTTCCCGCCACATCGGCAGAAAGCTCGGTGATCAGAAATTATTTGGATTGGCTAATCGCTTTGCCATGGACAAAAGCGACGAAAGATGATTTGAATATCAAAAAAGCGGAGAGAATCCTTGAGCGTGATCACTATGGCTTGAAGCACGTAAAGGAGCGGGTACTGGAATATTTGTCGGTCAAGCAATTGACAAAATCATTGAGAGGCCCCATTCTATGCTTGGTCGGCCCTCCGGGTGTCGGCAAGACAAGCCTTGCCCGTTCCATCGCCGAATCAATGGGGAGAAACTTTGTAAGAGTTTCACTTGGCGGCGTACGGGATGAATCTGAAATCAGAGGCCACAGGCGGACCTATGTTGGGGCGATGCCCGGACGAATCATTCAGGGAATGAGAAAAGCGGGTACGACAAATCCTGTCTTCCTTCTGGATGAAATCGATAAAATGTCCAACGATTTTCGCGGCGATCCTTCTTCTGCCATGCTGGAAGTGCTTGATCCGGAACAAAACAAGACGTTCAGCGATCATTACATCGAAGAAACATACGATCTTTCCAATGTGATGTTTGTCGCTACAGCCAATGACCTGGCGACCATTCCGGGTCCATTGCGCGACCGGATGGAAATCATTACGATTGCGGGATATACGGAAATCGAAAAAATTCATATTGCAAAAGATCATTTATTGCCAAAACAAATTCAAGAGCATGGGCTAACTAAAAGCCAAATTCAAATAAAAGAAGGCGCCATCAGGGCCATCATCCGTTACTATACGAGGGAAGCCGGCGTTCGCGAACTGGAAAGACAGCTTGCCTCGATTTGCAGAAAAGCGGCAAAAATCATTGTCTCCGGTGAAAAGAAACGAGTGATTGTCACAGAAAGAAATTTGGAGGAATTGCTGGGCAAGAAAAAGTACAGGTACGGCCAAGCAGAAATGGAAGACCAGGTAGGTGTGGCCACAGGGCTTGCATATACAACAGTTGGCGGCGATACGCTTCAAATAGAAGTCTCGCTCACGCCGGGTAAAGGAAAGCTCATATTAACCGGAAAGCTTGGCGATGTCATGAAAGAATCTGCCCAGGCTGCGTTTAGTTATGTCCGGTCCAAAGCGGAAGAATTGAAACTTGCCGATGATTTTCACGAAACATGTGATGTACACATTCATGTTCCGGAAGGAGCGGTACCCAAAGACGGTCCTTCCGCAGGAATTACGATCGCGACTGCCCTCGTGTCAGCATTGACCGGCCGCAATGTCAAAAAGGAAGTCGGCATGACCGGAGAAATTACACTCAGAGGCAGAGTGTTGCCAATCGGCGGTGTAAAAGAAAAAGCGATGGGCGCCCACCGTGCAGGCTTAAAAACGATTATACTGCCAAGGGACAATGAAAAAGACATTGAAGAAGTTCCGGAAAGTGTGCGCACGACTCTGACATTTTATCCCGTATCCCATATGGATGAAGTGCTGGAATTGGCTTTGACAGGAGAGGCAAAATGAATGTAAACAACGTTGAACTGGTGATTAGTGCCGTTAAGCCGGAACAATACCCTGATGAAGGTCTGCCGGAGTTTGCCCTTGCCGGCAGATCCAATGTGGGGAAGTCCTCTTTCATTAATAAGATGATCAACCGCAAAAGCTTGGCCCGAACCTCATCCAAACCGGGCAAAACGCAGACCTTAAACTTTTACAAAATTGAAGAGCAACTATTTTTTGTAGACGTTCCAGGTTACGGGTATGCGAAGGTATCAAAAAAAGAGCGGGAAGCCTGGGGGAAAATGATAGAAACGTATTTTACGAGCAGAAAAGAGCTGAAAGCCGTTCTGCTGATTATCGATTTGCGTCATCCGCCTACAAAAGATGATGTCCTCATGTATGATTTTTTAAAGTATTATAAGCTGCCTTGTGTTGTCATCGCCACAAAAGCGGATAAAATTCCGAGGGGCAAGTGGCAAAAACACGCCAAAATGGTAAAGGAAACATTGAATTTGCAACAAGAAGACAAAATCATCGTCTTTTCTTCGGAGACAGGAGAAGGCAAAGACAAGGTATGGAAAATACTGGGGAATTTTCAAAAATAACATTCAGGAACATATCCTGAATGTTATTTTTTTCCCCGGACAAATAGAAAATACAATCCGAGAGCAACAAAAAATAATGGCCAAAAGTTCCCGACGATTGACAGATCATGTCCTTTGGCGGCAGCCCAATGAGTCAATTTGTCAAAAAACAGAAGCAGGGTTGCAGCCATTAAAAAAAGCAGCCCCGGCATAAAGCCCGATCCTGTTTTTACATACGTCAGCAGCAATCCGATTGAGACGAGAAGCAGGAACACTCCGGCATGGTCCTGAAAAAGCTCAAATTTATGTACGACATGAAAGTGGATGCCGATTCCTGTAAGAATGGTTCCCGGCAAAATAAATTCATAATCCTTTTGTTTATAGGCTTGGGCAATAAAGCCGATGCCCAAAATCAGCACTAAAGTCGGCCATGTGTATAACCCGTCGGTGAATTGTACATGATATTGTTGTAACAGGAAGTAAAGGCCAAAGCCCAAAAAAACAATTCCAGAAAAAATTCCCTTTTTTGTCAAAATTACTCACATCCAACATTTTTTCATTGATTTCAACATGTTTATTTGATATGTTTCAGTAGGATAAGCCCCTGGTGCCCAACGATGAAGGTTTTTCACAGCAGGCAGATCATGGGCTGCGGCACCTAGCCCCTTAGGCCATAAGCCATTCAATGCGCCGCTATACTGTCTTGTGGGGCTGATCAGTCGCCTCGCACTTAAATATACCATATGTTTCGGTTTCTGTTCACATCTTTTTTAGAATTCTTCTAATCTACATGGTATACTGTTGGTAGTGAGCAATTACATGGAGGTGCCTATTTCATATGCACATCATCGTTGTAGGTTTAAATTATCAAACGGCTCCCGTGGAGATCAGGGAGAGGCTTGCTTTTGCCGAAAATGATTTATCTTCCGCCATGCTGGAGTTAAAAGGCAGAAAAAGCATTCTCGAAAATATGATCGTATCTACCTGCAACCGGACGGAAGTTTATGCAGTCGTGGATCAGCTCCATACGGGACGTTATTATATAAAACAATTTTTGTCTGACTGGTTCCAAATTGACCAAAACAAATTTAAAGAGCATTTATTTATTTATGAAAATGATGCAGCTGTCAAGCATCTGTTTAAAGTAGCATGCGGCCTGAATTCCATGATCCTGGGAGAAACCCAAATTTTGGGACAGGTCCGAAACAGCTTTCTATTGGCGCAAGAGAACGGGACAAGCGGGACCGTGTTTAATCATTTGTTAAAACAGGCCGTTACATTGGCCAAACGTGCCCATTCCGAAACGGACATTGGAGCGAATGCCGTATCTGTCAGCTATGCTGCGGTGGAGATTGCCAAAAAGGTTTTCGGCCATTTAAAGGACAAGCATGTGTTGATTATCGGGGCAGGAAAAATGAGTGAGCTGGCGATTAAAAATTTATATGCCAACGGTGCCACGAAAGTAACGGTCATTAACCGGACATTTGAGAGAGCGAAAACATTGGCCGATCAATTTGCCGGACATGCCAAATCTTTGAAGGAACTGCAATGCACCGTCATGGATGCGGATATTGTGATCAGTTCAACAGGGGCAAAAGAATACATTCTGACAAGCGACATGATGGCTGTAATGAAAAAGATGAGAAAGGGCCGCCCGCTGTTTCTTGTCGATATTGCAGTGCCGCGTGATGTTGATCCTGCCATAACCCAACTGGAGAATGTCTTTTTATACGATATCGACGATTTGGAAGGAATCGTCCAGGAAAATCTTGCGGAGCGGAAAGCGGCTGCCGAGAAAATCTTGGTCATGATTGATGATGAACTTTCACAATTCAAAGAGTGGCTGAACATGCTTGGTGTCGTTCCGGTCATTGCTGCACTAAGAGAAAAAGCTTTATCCATCCAGGCTGAGACAATGAAAAGCATTGAACGGAAACTGCCTGACTTAACGGAGCGTGAAAGAAAGGTATTGAATAAACATACGAAAAGCATTATTAACCAGCTGTTAAAAAATCCGATTCTGCAAGTGAAGGAATTTTCGGGAGAACAGGATGCAGCCGAAAAAATAGCTCTTTTCAAACAAATTTTTGACTTGAATGTAGATGAGTTACCGGAAGGCGAGCGGGAGCCGGAAAAAAGCGCAGCCAAGAATGCAATCCGGTTTTCCACACCGCTGCCTACATTCCACTCATAAGAGGAGAATGCGATGATTGAATTCATATTGGCGAGGCTCCCGGAAGTGGTTATTGTCATATATGCGATCTCCATCCTGCTTTACTTTATTGATTTTGTGCAACAAAACCGGGAAGCAAGCCGGCTTGCTTTCCGGTTGCTTTCGATTGTTTGGATTCTTCAAACAATCTTTTTGTTTATATATATGTACCATGCCGGAAGGTTCCCGGTGCTGACCCTTTTTGAGGGATTGTATTTTTATACGTGGGTGCTCGTCACGCTGTCACTGGGCATTCAAAAAATTTTTCAGGTAGATTTCACTGTTTTTTTCACCAATATCATTGGCTTTATTTTTATGGCGATTCACGCTTTTGCACCCGCGCAAAGCTTTGCCGTTTCAGCGGAACAGCTGATGTCCGAATTGCTCTTCATTCATATTACGATGGCCATATTATCGTATGGTGCTTTTTCCATATCTTTTGTTTTTTCCATGCTGTATTTGTTTCAATACAATTTGCTCAAGAGGAAAAAATGGAGAAAAAAGTTATGGAGAATAACGGATTTGGCGAAGCTTGAGAAGAGTTCCTTTGCATTAAATGTCATCGGGGTGCCGATGCTTTTATTAAGTGTCATCCTCGGGCTCCGATGGGCAGTTATGAAACTCTCAGTCTTTCATTGGTATGATCCCAAAATTATTGGCTCCTTTGCGTTGTTGGGCATTTACGGGTTCATCCTTTATCTTCATATGAAAAAACAACTGTATGGACGGAAATTGGCTTTATGGAATACCGCAGCTTTTTTGCTTGTCTTGATTAATTTTTTCCTGAATAGCCGTTTATCCACTTTTCATTATTGGGATTCCTAATTTTCATGTCGTTTGGAGGCAATATAAATGAGAAAAATTGTGATTGGTTCAAGGACAAGCAAGTTGGCTTTAACGCAAACGAATTGGGTGAAAGAACAGCTCGAAAAGCTTGGTGCCCCATTTGAGTTTGAGGTAAAAGAAATTGTCACAAAAGGCGACCGTATCCTCGACGTAACCTTATCAAAAATAGGCGGAAAAGGGCTGTTTATCAAGGAGATTGAGCAGGCCATGTATGACGGGGAAATTGATATGGCCGTTCACAGCATGAAAGACATGCCAGCCGTATTGCCGGAAGGGTTGACGATCGGATGCATTCCCCCGCGTGAAGACCATCGTGATGCCTTTATTTCAAAAAGTGGTTTAAAGCTGAAAGAGCTTCCTCCCGGATCAATTGTTGGAACGAGCAGCTTGAGAAGAAGCGCCCAGATTCTTGCCAAAAGGCCAGATTTGGAAATCAAATGGATACGCGGCAATATAGATACACGTCTTGCCAAGCTGGAAACGGAAGCGTATGACGCAATCATTTTGGCTGCTGCAGGATTAATCCGAATGGGTTGGAGTGATAAAATCGTCACCGAGTATTTGGATCCCGATGTTTGTTTGCCGGCTATCGGGCAAGGGGCCCTTGCCATTGAATGCCGGGAAAATGACCAAGAACTGCTTGCAGAGTTGGCCAAACTTACGTGTCAAAAAACAGCGAAAACGGTTCATGCAGAGCGTGCATTTCTCGACAAAATGGACGGCAGCTGCCAGGTGCCAATCGGCGGGTATGCAAAAATCATTGACAATGGGGAAATTGAATTAACGGCGCTCGTTGCTTCACCCGACGGAAAAATCCTTTACAATGAAATCATGAAAGGGACTGATCCGGTGAAAGTCGGTGTAGAAGCGGCAAAAAGCTTAATTGAGCAAGGTGCGGGTAAGTTGATCGAGAAGGTAAAGAAGGAACTGGACCAATGACGGAAGGGCATCCATTAAAAGGAAAGCATGTCCTGATTACAAGAGGGGGAGAGCAAGGGGACAAATTTTGCCATGATGTCGCCTCCGCAGGTGGAATTCCCTACATGGTGCCCTTGATTGACTTTCGACCATATGAAGACTTGAATGCTCCCGGCTTTATCCATTCGCTTGACCGGTATGATTGGATTATTTTTACAAGCCGGAATGGGGTAAAATACTTTTTTCACCATATTGATCATTTACGCGAATCATTTGAACTGATGAAAAAGAATATTCGCTTTGCTGCAGTAGGGGAAAAAACGAGGGCGGAACTAAGGCGATATCATATTTCCGCCGAATTTATGCCGAACGTTTATACTGCTGAGGATTTCGGCCGCGAATTTTTTCTGCACGGGTATACAGCAACACGGGTGCTCATTCCCAAGGGAAACCTGGCAAGCAAAACGGTTGCAGCGCATTTTCGCAGCCGCGGCATTATCGCTGACGAATGGATTGTGTATGAAACGTTTTATCCGACGAAGGATACGAACAGGCTTGTGCACATTTTGCGGGAAGACCGGTTGGATGCGGCATGTTTTACCAGTCCCTCCACTTTTCATCACTTCATGAAAGTGGTAAACCAGTATCATTTACGCGAACATGCTGGTAAAATCAATATGGCCAGTATTGGCAAAGTGACGAAAAAAGCGATCGAGGAAGAAGGATTTTCTGTGACAATTTGTCCCGATACATATACAATTGACGCGATGTTCCATGAGCTGTGTCAATATTTCGGGCAAAAAGAAAGGAAAGAATCATAATGGAACCCATTCAGTTTAAACGCCACCGGAGGCTGCGCAGATCTCCCGGCATAAGAAGTATGGTAAGGGAAACCCATCTTCATCCCGAGGATTTCATTTACCCTCTTTTTATCGCAGAAGGTGAGAACAAACGAAATGAAGTTTCTTCGATGCCTGGTGTGGATCAAATTTCATTGGATTTATTAAAAGACGAACTTGACGAACTTGTTTCACTTGGCATCCAATCGGTCATTTTGTTTGGGGTACCCGATGAAAAAGATGATTGCGGTACCGGTGCTTATGATGATCAGGGAATCGTTCAAAAGGCGACACGCGTGATCAAAGAACATGCGCCGGAAATGCTGGTTGTGG
Organism: Siminovitchia jepli; assembly: GCF_047228825.1. Classification (NCBI taxonomy): domain Bacteria; kingdom Bacillati; phylum Bacillota; class Bacilli; order Caryophanales; family Bacillaceae; genus Siminovitchia; species Siminovitchia jepli. The sequence goes on along the minus strand of NZ_JBFEGN010000057.1, from coordinate 2,352 downwards.
CAGATACGTGCTTGTGTGAATATACGGATCATGGGCATTGCGGCATCGTGGAAAACGGAATGATTTTGAACGATCCAAGCCTTGAACTGCTCGTTCAGACCGCAGTCAGCCAGGCGAAAGCAGGTGCAGACATGATCGCCCCTTCCAATATGATGGATGGCTTTGTAGTTGCGATCAGAAAAGGGTTGGATGAAAACGGGTTTCAGGATATTCCGATTATGTCCTATGCCGTCAAATATTCCTCTGCCTTTTATGGACCGTTTCGGGATGCGGCCAATAGTGCACCTCAATTCGGAGACAGGAAAACATATCAAATGGACCCGGCCAACAGGTTGGAAGCCCTTCGGGAGGCTGAGTCGGATATCGAAGAAGGCGCCGACTTTTTGATCGTGAAACCCGCGTTATCCTATCTTGACATTATCCGGGATGTAAGAAACAACTTCAATGTTCCGGTTGTTGCCTATAATGTAAGCGGGGAATACTCGCTCATTAAAGCTGCGGCCCACAATGGCTGGATCGATGAGCGGGCCACTGTTTTGGAAATGTTGACGAGCATCAAGCGTGCCGGAGCTGATATCATCATCACTTATTTTGCAAAAGATGCCGTGAAATGGCTTCAAGAGGATAGATAAATAGGAGGTTTTACGGATGCGGTCTTACAATCGATCAAAGAAAGCATTTAAGGAAGCGGAAACGTTGATGCCAGGCGGCGTAAACAGCCCTGTCCGCGCATTTAAATCAGTGGAAATGGACCCGATTTTTATGGAACGGGGAAAGGGTTCCCGTATATACGATATTGACGGAAACGAATATATTGATTACGTGCTGTCATGGGGGCCGCTTATTTTGGGACATGCCGATGACCAAGTCGTGTCGGCCATCAAGGAGACAGCCGAGAAGGGAACAAGCTTCGGGGCATCAACATTGGTGGAAAATAAGCTTGCCAAGCTTGTAAAGGAACGCGTTCCGTCTATCGAAGTGATACGGATGGTCTCATCAGGAACCGAAGCGACCATGAGTGCCTTGCGGCTTGCAAGAGGCTACACAGGCAGGAATAAAATCATCAAGTTTGAAGGCTGCTACCATGGCCATGGTGATTCCCTGCTGATTAAGGCAGGCTCGGGCGTCGCTACCCTCGGTTTGCCCGACAGCCCCGGGGTACCGGAAGGCGTAGCCAAAAATACGATTACTGTTCCGTACAATGATCTGGATAGCGTACGGGTTGCTTTTGAACAGTACGGGGAAGATATCGCCGGTGTCATCGTGGAGCCGGTCGCAGGCAATATGGGTGTCGTTCCACCCGTTGAAGGTTTTCTCGAAGGCTTGCGCAATCTGACGACGGAATACGGCGCTGTACTTATTTTTGATGAAGTGATGACAGGCTTTCGTGTCGATTACCATAGTGCGCAAGGCTTTTATGGCATTACTCCTGATATTACCTGTCTCGGGAAAGTGATTGGCGGGGGCCTTCCTGTTGGCGCGTACGGAGGAAGAGCGGAGATGATGAAGCAAATTGCGCCGAGCGGTCCCATTTACCAAGCGGGCACCCTATCCGGAAATCCGCTTGCCATGACAGCTGGCTATGAAACACTTGTCCAGCTTACGCCGGAATCCTACGAGGAATTTAACCGGAAGGCCGAAAGGCTTGAAAAAGGGTTGGCGGAAGCTGCCAGCAAATATGATATTCCGCATACAATCAATCGTGCCGGATCCATGATTGGCTTCTTTTTTACAAATGAAAATGTAACGAACTATGACAAAGCCAAAACGAGCGACTTGTCTCTCTTTGCCGCTTTCTACAAAGAAATGGCCAACAACGGCATCTTCTTACCGCCTTCACAGTTTGAAGGATTATTTTTATCAACAGCCCATACAGATCAAGATATTGAAAAAACAGTGGACGCAGCAGAGCGGGCATTTGCCGCCCTTGCCAAATAAGAGGATCGGGATAGTAATCTGCACCGTAACTGACAGAAACATTTCTGACAGTTGGGGTGCTTTTTTTACTAAATTGGGCAAATCGTGATCCTCTGTCAAGGTTGTATTTTCTCAAAGTTGCGGGTATTTTTATAAAGTTGTGAGTATTCCCTTCCAAGTTACGAGTATTTCTAAAAAGTTGTGAGTATTTCCATCGAAGTCGTGAGTATTCCTCAAATATGTGAGTATTCTCATCGAAGTCGCGAGTATTTTTACAAAGTTACGAGTATTCTCTTCCAAGTAGCGAGTATTTTCTACAAAGTTGCGAGTATTCCATCGAAGTCGCGAGTATTTTTACAAAGTTGTGAGTATTCCCTTCCAAGTTACGAGTATTTCTAAAAAGTTGTGAGTATTTCCATCGAAGTCGTGAGTATT